>JAUWJS010000055.1 GCA_030607575.1 Candidatus Heimdallarchaeota archaeon
AAGTGGATAGCATAAAACATCCCCAAATTCTCGCTCTTCACCTTCAAACCCAGTAATAATCGTTGGCCAAGAACCTCTAATCAAATCCAATCTATCCTTATCAGCAGCATCTATTCTAACATTTAATGTTCCATGATAAGGTGTGAAACCTAATTTAGTTTTGAATGATTTAAGATACGCTGGTCGAGAAATATAATATTTTCCCTGCCCTGTACCTGTTACAATTTTTCCTTTTAGTGTAACAAAAGATAAATCTGGATGAAGTGCTTTTTCAAGTTCAAAACGAAGTTGCTCAAGAATCGAAATACCTATGGGGGTTAGTTGAACAAAAGAGCCCTTAGGTGTAGATTTCCAAGTCACAATCTTCTTCTTATGAAGCTCTTGTAAACATCTTGATGCAGTTTGTTGAGAGATGGAAAAGTAGTTAGCTAGTTGAGTAGTAGTTACTTCTATTACTTTCTCCGCCGCTCTTCTCTGAGCTAAATAAATTAAAATTGCTATTTCTCTAAAGATAGAGTTTTTAGTTGAAAGATCAAGTATATTCACGCTCTCTTTGCTTTCTCTACTGTTGTTCACACTAACACCTCTTCTGAGCTATTATACGTAAAAAAAGGGGGATACTTAAATTTTTCAATACGTCATTCAAAAATGAGTAACAAAAATTTGATTCAGTTAATATTTTATATTGTTGCTCTTAACCAAAGTTATGGCTCTTGAACAAACAATAATTGAAGAATGGGAAAAGGTAAGAGCTCCAAGTGCACCAGAACTAACAGAAATTAAGCTAAAACTCAAAGAAACCGCACTTCTAGTTTTGGATATCCAAAATAATAACTGCAATGAAGACAGAAGATTAAGGTGTTTGAAGAGATTGCATCACGTTCAGCTAATTCTGGAGAAAGCTAGAAATAGTGAAATGTTGATCATTTATAGTTTAACAAGTGCAGCATCAAGAAATGATATCAGAAGAGAAATCTTTCCAAAAAAAGATGAAGTTATTATAAAATCAGGTGTTGACAAATTCTATAATACAGAATTAGAAGATATTCTCAAAAATAATAAAATTAAAACAGTTATTATCGTTGGAACCTCTGCAAACGGAGCTGTTCTACATACTACCACAGGAGCAGCTGCAAGAGGATTAGAAATTATTGTCCCTGTAGATGCAATATCATCAACCTATCCTTATGAAGAACAATATTCTGTCTGGCATTTAATGAATGCGCCAGGAACAAAAAGAAGGGTAACCTTGACTAAGGCAAGTATGATTAACTTTGTCTAAAATCAATTTGTGCAAAACAATGAAAACTATTATAACATTATCTAAAGTCCAAAGAAGAGAAATACCTGAAGGATTCAGAAAAAATGATAATAGGTTTTCTGAGACACTCGTGGAGTATTTCCTTGAAGAGTATACAGCAAAGGGAGATATTGTATTAGATATATTTGCGGGATTAGGAACAACTCTCTTTGTAGCAGAAGATATGGAAAGAATTCCGTATGGTATAGAGTATGATGAACAAAGATGTAAATACATTGGAGAGAATCTGAAACATAAAGAGAATATAATTCATGGAGATTCGTTGAAATTACTTGAATATAACATTCCAAAATGTGATTTTTGTTTAACATCCCCACCGTATATGCCTAAAGATGATATTGAAAATCCTTTTACTGCTTATTCTAACCAAGGAAGATATGAACAATATTTACTGGATTATGCAATAATCTACAAACAAGTAAAACAAGTAATGAAATCAGACTCAATCATTGTTGTAGAAGTGTCGAATTTAAAAAACCTTGGTGAGGTTACAACTTTAGCATGGGATGTTGCAAAAGAAATCTCCAAAGTTTTGCATTTTGAAGGGGAAATAGTAATAAAATGGGAAAATGCAGATACAGAAACGAATGATGGGATATATGGCTACGGATATGATCACAGTTATTGTCTAGTTTTCCGAAACAAATAGATGTTAAACGAAAGTTTTATTAAAAGAATATCTTCAAAAGAAAACGTAATGGGCTAGTAGCTCAGCTAGGTAGAGCAGCAGGCTTTTAACCTGACGGCCAGGAGTTCAAATCTCCTCTAGCTCACCATTTTGTATCCTTTAAAAATCTCTTTAACAAAATTCTTGTTCTTACTTGTAAATGAAAGGTGTAATCTTAAAACATGCTTTAAATCAATTAAACAAGAAATCAACCCCCATTTCACTTCAAGGAATAAATCAATCATATGAATTTTCTGATTTACCAGATTCTTTTTATTCTGTTTGTCTTTCCTTTTTGCATAAATAACATCTGAGATAGAAATGAGATTTTTCCAACCCTTATCGCAATTTGGATTCGGACGCATCTTAGCTGAGACTCGGACTCATTATCCTTTATCACCAGGCCTGATATCAATTGAAAAACCCGAATCTTTAGAAGGATACTCTGCTCATTTTGATTCCACACTTGTACCTAGCTTTTCATCTTATACCTTATCTGAGATCAAACTTCGCTGGAATCTTCCAGATGCAAAAAAAGAGAAAATTCTATATGAAGCTAATCAGCTTTCTTTACAACCGTTTTATCCTTCATATGCTTCTGAGAAGTTAAAAAATGAAGATTATGACACATATCTAAAGGAGTTTTTGTCTCTTCCTAGAATAGGAGAACAGAGTTTCTATCTACCAATAGATCAATTTGAATCTGAAAAAATAGATGGAATTCTTGAAACAGATTGTTCCTTGATAATACTTAATGACTTAAGTAAACTATTCACCAATCAACGAAAACTAGCCGAAAAAATGTCTAATCTAAAAACCAGATTATCACCAGATATGGGTCTCTATCTACCTGGTTCTGTTTCACCAGCTTTCTACTCCTTTCTAACTTATATTGGAATAGACTTCTTTGATAACTCAATAGCATATCAAGTATCAAAAAATGGTTACTTTCTTACTGAAAACGGTGTCTTCCCTATAGATAGTCATCCCTCCTGTTATTGCTCACAATGCAGTTCCACGCCCAAAAACATCTTTATGCATAATGAAATGGTTTTGAAGAATGCTCTTGCTAGAGTGAATTTTGCTTTGAGAAATGGAACTTTAAGAAGTATAGTAGAACAAGATATTCACAGAAATATCACTTTTGCGGCAACTCTAAGACATTTGGATGCTAAATTTGGAGAACTATTAAGGAGACGAACTCCAATCATATCATCAGCTAAAGTCAAATGCTTAGGGGAAGAATCCTTAAATCGACCAGTTGTTTCTGAATTTAGAGAAAGAGTCAAGGAAAGATTTAGACCGCATCCTTCATCAAGAATCATAATACTATTGCCATGTTCAGCTAGAAAACCATATACAATGTCTCGATCGCATATCATGTTTAGAAATGCAATAAAGAAAGCTGGTTCTAGCATTTTTTCAATGTTATCAGAATTAATTGTCACTTCTCCATTATCTGTAGTTCCTCGAGAACTTGAAAATATTTATCCCGCAAGATTCTACGATATTCCTGTAGCAGGAAGTTGGTCTGAAAAAGAAATAGAGGTTACTTCAAATCTTCTCTCAAATGTACTATCCCGTTATCAAGAAGACAGCATTATCATAAATCACCTTCATGGTTCAGGATATGAAGATATCATTGAGAGAGTTAGAGAAAAAAGTTCTCTTGAGGTAATAGATACATCTTACAAAGCACCACCAACTAGTCATCAATCATTACACGAACTATCAGAAGCTTTGGTGAACACCAAAGAAAGATTCTCCTTAAATCAAACTGAAAAAGTTATTTCAAATAGAAAGAAAATTCAAGCAATTGCTGATTTTCAATATGGACCAGGAACTGGAAAAAGGGTTTTTCACGGTAAAATAAAACTAAAAGGTAGATATCCAAAAAGCCCTCAAATTTTCAGAGATGATAAGCATATTGCTACTATGCATGCATCAACAGGTTATCTTTCAATTTTCCCTGCATATACAAAAGAAATTTCAGAAATTAGCTTAAACAAACTTGATTTTGGAGCGGATTATGTATCAGGGAGCAATATTTATGCCCCAGGCTGTCTAAAGGCAGATACGCACATACTTCCTGAGGATGAAATTTTTGTTCTGTATGAGAATGATGTTATAGCAACAGCACGAGCATTGGTATCCGGAGAGGACATGAACAAGATGACATCTGGTAAAGTTGCAGAAATAAAAAAGAAAAAAAGGTGAAAAAATGAAAATCAATCCAGATTTCGCCAATACTATTAGAGAAATAAGAGATAAAGCATTAGAAGAAAGATCTCATTCAAGAAAAGTAGTTAACTGGGTTGAGGATCACCGTCTTCGTTCTGGACCAGGTAAAGCAATTGTTTTCATTCTCCCAACTAAAGGTTGTTCTTGGGCTTTATCGAGAAGCGGTGGTTGTTCTATTTGTGGTTACATCTACGATAATCCTCAAGAACCTAATTTTGAGAATATGATGAAAACTTTCAAAGAAAAACTTCATGATTCTATCAAAGATGGGGAAAACTGTTCGTTAAAATTATTCACTAGTGGAAGTTTTCTTGATACTTCTGAAATTCCCGAGGAAATACAGAAAGAAATTTTGAAAGAAGCTTCTCAATATAAGGAAATAACTGAAATTGTACTTGAATCTAGACCAGAATATGTTACAAAAAAGATAATGCAAACAATAAAAGAATCAATTGATATTAGAAAAATCGAGATAGCTATAGGATTGGAAAGTGCTAATGATGAGATTTTGAAGAAATCCATTAATAAAGGGTTTTTCTGGGAAGACTTTGAAAAAGCTGCGGCTAGAATTTTCGATGTAGGAGCAAAAGTAAAGGCATATTTGTTATTTAAACCTCCTTTTATTTCTGAATATGATTCTATAAAAGATGTTTTGCAAAGCGTGTCCAAATTGAATAGACTTGGAGTTGATACTATTTCTATAAATGCAATCAGTATACATAGAGGAACCTATCTTTCGATAATGTTTGAGAAAAACCAATACAGAACTCCTTGGTTATGGTCTCTCTTACATCTATGTAAAGAAATAAAATCAAAATACCCCAATTTAAGATTAATTTGTGATGTTGTTGCAGGAGGGACTCAAAGAGGCGCACATAATTGTGGTGACTGCGATAAACAAATAATAGATGCCTTGAAACAATTTGTTTTATCACAAAATATAGAAGACATAAACAGTGAATTCATATGTTCATGTAAAACAGAATGGAAAAGTTTTCTACTTCAAGAAAAAATCACTATTAGTTAGATGGAAACAACATTTGTTTTAGATATTCTTATTCAGTCACTTGTTTATAGCCAAGTACCATATCTTTTATTCTACGGGCAATTCTCTCAAATACAGGATCCATCATAACAGCATCAACTTCTTTTGATGCTATCGCATACATGAAGTTTTTTTCATCCAGATTGACAAAGATTATTTGGTGTTTATTGGTAATATCGATCGCATTTTGTGTTTGCTCATCTTTCATAATTTCAAGGATATTAGAAAGGTATTTCCCACATATTTTCTGAGTTTTGTTTACAAAATCCTCATCTAAACCACCATTCTGGAAAAACAATTCTGCATGCTCTTCGTCATGTTCAACAAACACAAGGTGGTCTATACCTCGTATTGAGTTCAGAATATTAAACGTCACTGCGCTAAGCATTTGTTCTGGGGATTGTTCTTCTTCAGAAGTTAATTTTTTCACTTTTGCAGATTGTTCTGCAGGTTTTACTTGAGATTTTGAAACTAGCATCAAATCATCAAAACTTATAGGTACATCCACTAATTCTAAATCAAATTGTGCATCTAGATACTGACGGGTTTTTGGACTTTCTTTGTGAATTACTGCCTTAAAAAGTTCTTCCACTGTCTGATTATAAACAGCTGATGCACCTGAAAATACTTGTCCAGAATCAGCACTATGAAATTTAGACCTAGATCTGCTTTCAAATTCGTTAGAAATGTAATCTATAGCTTCGTCAGCTTTAGTTCTTTCACTTATTCCATGATTAAGAACATAGGTTATATCCTGTATTTTTCTAAAGGATATTTTTGATTTTGTTAGTTCTATTGTTCCACGATCAGATATTTGGGTTTCTTCAGTGAAAGAGCAAAAAGCTTTAACCAGATTTGTTAAGATATCAAGGGGGCATTTCTCTTCATTGAAAATACTTTCTTTATAGATTTCACCATCTTTATCTCCCAAAAAGAATGCATAAATCGTATCTGCATGTTCAGCAATGATTTCCGAAGTTTGCCCTGTCGTTTGAATCTCCTCTTGTGATAACTATAATATATTCATTGTTGATTAATATTACTTTATCTGAAATAGCTGTCAGAATTATCTGCGTGATACCTTTTTTCTCACTCTTAGATAAGACAATAGAAACGTATAAATTCGTCTCAATTTCTTCGTACAATCAATTATCAAAGGGATGAATGACTCAAGATAATACAAAACGAATTTAAATGAAACACTTTATCATTAGATTAGAAGAAACGCAACAAGGGTAAAAATAGCATCAAATACAGAAAATCGGGATTAATATGGATGAAGATCTAGTAACTGAATCACTTGCAGAGTTCCTTAAATTATTGGCTAATGGAGATTTGCTTGATAGTAGAGTAAAAATTTCTATGATTCAAAGAGCTAGTCGAGCTATTAAAAATGCACTAGATCCTGTATTGATTTTGGTTAGTTATTATGATCATGAAAATCAATTTCTTTATCCACTTTGTATCGAAGAAGAGCAAATTGCAAAGAGCAATTTAGAAATTGAGATGGATGCTTTTGATCCTGAGAATCCTTACACTGAAGTATTTGCACAATCAGATATAGCTTGGTTTCCAATAGATGCCATAGCTGAAGGCAACAACTACAAGGTATTTCTAAAAAGTCAGAACATTAGTGATTTTATTGTATGTCCTATGTATTTAGGAGACATTACTATTGGGGCAATAAGTGTTTTTCTCCATCCAGATACAGTAAAACACAATCAAGAAAGATATTTGTCTTTAATAAAAGAAATATCATTGTTAATAACAGATATGCTTTCATTTTGGTATGGTCAGTACAGTTCTGGTTTAAAATTGCACCAAACGGATTTAATTGTAGAGATGTCAACCCTTACTCTTGAAACTACTGAAATACAACTAATACTTGATCGAATATTACCAAAAATTAAGTCAAAAACTGAGATTGAAGGATTAGGCGTGTTTATCAAAGATATTGCGGAAGTTTCACTAATTCAAGATATAGGGTTGAGTGATCAAGTAAGAGAATACTTCAAATCACCTCAACTTGTGATATCAAGCTTACCTTATTATAATACTCCTAACAAAATTGAAGAAATTAATTTTCCACAATTTGAAGAGCAATATGGAGTTATTCTTCCTATAGGGTCCACAAATTTAATGCTAGGATTTCTAGTTGTTATTTCCGAGTCAATAGAAAAACTATCAGAATCGAATATTCATTTTCTCCGAATTATGGTTAATCAATTATTTCTAACTCTTCAAAGAAAAAGACTTCTTGATGACATTCAACAGATAACTCAAACTTCTGAATTTTCTTCTTTTCCTGTTATGCTTGTAAACAACAGATTTGAGATTATATATCTCAATAAACAAGCTGAGAAAACATTTAGTTTTGATCATGATGAATCAATAGGATTAAAATTAGATTACTTGCTTGGTTTGGATTCAGATAAAGCTAAGGAAATGCTTCGGAAAACCCGTGATGTAATGGCGAATATCGCAAAAGATACTATGAAACTTGAAATAGAAATTCTTCAATTGGGGAAAAGAGATTCTAGAACCTTTTTTGTGCAATTATCTCCAACAATCAATAATCTAACTGGGGAATATTGTGTCGTTTTATCTTTAGTCGATATTTCTGAAGCAACAAAATTGCAATCTATCGCAGAAGAATACTCTAACCGATCAAAAATGTACCTAAATGTTTTAACACATGATATTTACAACATTCTTTTTGGAATTTCAGGTTATTATGAATTACTAACTGATAGCATTCCTCCTGAAGAAAACGTGATATTGGAAAGAGTGAATGCTCTTGTAAGAAGAGGTACAGGAATAGTTCAAGATATACGATTATTATCTAATGTATTAGATTTTTCAAGCGGAGCAGAAGTTCATTTTGTTCCGCTTAAGATGACTATTTTGAGATTACTTGAAAAAGTAAAGGAAGAACACAACGAAAAAGAATTCAATATAGATGTTAATTTGCCTAGTGTTATTAAGATTCTAGGAGGGGTTTTTCTTTATGATATGTTTCACTATGTCTTGAAGAGCCTAATATTAAAAACTGAAAGCAGGGAGATTAACATAGATATCAGTGGGAGAGAGATAATAGAAGATGATCAAGAATTCTTTGAGATTATGATTCTTGATAAAGAGGGTGTTGAACCTGAACTTAATGATGAAATACAAAGAGTTATTGAAGAATCACCTTTTGATGAAACTCTTCGTAAACATCTAGGTTTTCTGATTGTTAATGAAATTGCTAAAAAATATGGTTACGGTTTGTTTATTGAAGATATAGATAAAGGAGACTGGACAAAAGGATTAGCAATAAAAATTAAAATGCAAAAATCTGTTGAAAATGAAAAAGGGAACTAAAGGGGAAAGACGAACCTACAATCTAGTGATAAAAGTCATCTGAATTGATGATATTTCTTCAATTGAATTTAGAACATTCTCTAAATTATCTTGAGCGCCATCTTCCTCTGGAATAATGAATTGACCAATTATACCAACTAACCCGAAGAATAGCAGTTTTTCCTCAGGATTATTTTGCATTTTCACATTCTCTGGAAGCTTTAATCTTACAATTTCTTCTAATTTCTTAGGAGTTATTTCGGTTGTTTCTGGTCTAATTTCATATACTAATAAAACTTCACCCATCGTTTTCACCAGTTTATGGACCTTTAAAATTGCATTTTGGACACACATATTCATTTCCAAAAAGTCTACATTTTGGACATCTAATAATCAGAACATCATTACACTTTGGACATGAAAAACGTGTATCTCCCTCATCACTAGGGCTTATGACTCTATTACAGCTTGTACATCTTGGCATATCAATCATTTTACTCATATATAACCACGCGATTGATTCTCTATAGAGTTACGTAAAGGTTGGTGTTTTAAGCTTTTTGAATTAACCTATTTTTGTAGTTAGACAATTTTTTCATCCAAGGGATGTTTATATTAGCACATTGAGAGTTGCAAAATCGTGTTAAGCATTTAATTAAGCCATTTACGATGGAAACCATCATAAAGGTTATATTAGGATTTTCCCATCTTAGTTTATAATATTTTCAAAAGGAAAGGAAGATTTAGATGAGTGGTTATTCACCAACGTGGACTAACAAAGGTAGCGACAAATTAAGAGCTCTTCAAGCAACAAAGATTCTAATGAATTCTCTGGTGAAGATAATAGCCTCTTTTGATGTTACCAATAGAGATACTGAACATGCAATTACTTCAGCAATAGCTGATGCTGTGTTCAATTTCTTTACTCCCCACAGAGATCTCGGAATTGAAGAGCAATTTGATCTTCTTATGGAATCTTTGGGATGGAAGAACATCAGAATTGAGAAAAATGAAGATAATGCTGTAATACAACTTGGAGCAAATCGTTTCATAGCCTCTGAGGCGACTTATCACCCCTATCTAGTTATTGTTTCAGGGATTATGAAAGCATTAGGGTATTTCTTGTTTAATTCAGATGCTAGAATAGAACAAATGCCAAGTCAATTTGAATCTCAACAATTACAGATAATCATCCAAAAAGTTGACAATAAAATCCCCACTATTCGTGCTCAAGAGATTTCTACTGGACCTAGTGTGTCACCTTCCCCAGCTCAAGCTAAAGCTGAAGGTGTTTCAGGTGTAACAATGCAACCAAGTGCACCAGTGGAAGAGGAGGAAATTAAGGCAAGTTTGGATCTTGATCTAGATACAGTCTTCTCTCCGATTCTAAAAGAATTTCCAGCAACAATGGTTTTACCCTTATTTCACAAAGTTTTGGCAGAAATTACAACCACTTTCTTTAGTGATATTGAGGATTCAAATGTTAAGAAAGCAAAAGAAGAATTCAACGATCTACATGTTCTGTTCTTAATTGAATTCCTTCTGATTAACATACGTGATTCAGAGCAAGATATCAAAGAAATCTCGTCAATGATTGGTCAATATGTTACCAAAGCTTTACAAACAAAAACAACAGATGACCTCAAAAATTACTTACCTGCCGATATTATTTCAAGTATTTCACGAAGGGTGGCTTATGTAGAATATCCAGCGAGAACTTATTGTACTTATGCCCCTGGCGAAAAATGTGTAGAAGGAAAACGAGATTTATGTGATTTTGTTCTATATATATGGGAAGGTATCTTAACAGTCTTACTTCCAGAAAGTAATTTTAAAGTTGGTGAAAGAATACCTGCTACAAGAAGAGGTAAATTTTGTCTTGTTGAATTTTTGAGGAATGAATGATACTTAGAATCAAAAAGATTTGCCAATTAGAACACCATAATTTTATACTAATTTTTTTCTTAAGCATCTAATCGACATTAGTAAAGATATATAAGGATAAAACGGAAAACAACCTCAAGGTGATTAAATGGGAAGAAGAGTTGTAAAAAAAGTTTACAAAAATACTTATGCTCGAGGACAAAGGGACACCAAAGAATTTAAAGATAGATTTTTGGTAAGAATAGAATTAGTTTCTATAAAGGTCCTAGAAGACAGGGATCTTTTAGGTAATGAGTCAGAGATCTATTTTCGAGTAGGGCAAAGACCTCATTATAGTTGCAGAATACCAAACAAAGGATCGATAAATCTGGAGAAAAATGAAGTGTTTAAACCACCAGATGGTATGACACTTTATTCAGAATTTAAAAACGCTCCACGCGGAGGAGCAATTCAAGTGCCTTTTCATATTTTCGAAAGAGACCCTGGAAAGAATGATGATAAAATCGTAGATCACGATTTATCAGTTCCATTAGGGTCATCTGATTATAAGGTAATTACACAAAATTCTGTCAAAGTGAAGCTGAAGTTATCGGGTCTAAGAACAAGATATTAATGGAGACAATAGCAAAAATAGACAGCTCTTCATTTTTTCTTTTCTTTATTTTTAAGTAGAAATTTTAAACCTGTTGATAAAAGAATTGGCCACAGATTTGGATTCATAAGCAAATTAAAAACAATAGTTTTTTGGTTGTCTATATCCCCAAATTCTGAAATTTTATTTCTAATGCGGGGTTTATTTAGCAAAATAAAAAATCGATCAAGATCTTTAGTAGTTAATGAGTTGATATAAGACCGAATAAGTTTCATTACTTTCAAGTTTTGTTTTAACTCCTTTTTCCAGAGTTTTTGATATTTTGAAAGATATTGTGAATTATATTTCTCAGCTGTAACAGCATCACTGGCTACCTTCCCCGCAATTTGGGCAGCGATGCCTCCAAAGATTACCCCACCACCAGTTGTTGGTTTTGTTTGACCTGCAGCATCACCAACAACAAGTAAGTTATCTGCATATGTTTTCCTAATGTAGGAACCTAATGGAATTGCACCACTCATTCTTTTGTTAATTACTCCATTTTCTAATTTCTTCTTAGCAATTGGGTGATTTTTGATAAAGGAATTCAGAAAATTACTTGCAGGAACTGTATAGGATGCTAATCCTACCTTAGCGGTTCTGTTATTCAAAGGAATAATCCAAGCAAAAAAACCAGGTGCATACTTTTGATCCTGATAAACCTCAACAAACTCTGAATCTATGTTTCTCAAATTATTCATTATATACATAGATGAAAATACGATTGATTTCCTTGAGGGTACAGGAAGGTTAACTTGTTTGTTTAGTCTCGGAAACCTCCCTTCTGCAAGTATTGCGATATTGCATCTGATATCCTGAGATGTAGCTTTTTTACCCATATTCAGAACAATAGAATTATTCTCTCTATGAATTCCTATGATTCGAGATGAGGTTTCTACAGAAACACCTTTGTCAAGTGCTTCTTGAAAGAGAAATTGATCAAACTTAGCCCGATTAACAACAAAAGCTGTAGGTTCTTTCTTTAAAACAGATAGAGACTGACCTGAAGGTGAAAAAATTATTGTCCCTTTAACTTGAGCATTTTGAACGACTTCAGGAGGTATATGACTTAGTTGTAGTTGTTCCAATCCATCTATACTTAATAAACCCGCACAGTGTTCATGTACTCCAATCTGATCTTTAGATTCATATAGGACAACATCTCTCCCTCTTTCAGCAGCTGTTTTAGCAGCTATTAATCCAGATGGACCTCCTCCTATTACAACAATATCTGCTTTTCTCATGGCTTTAAGATAGATTAATGAACATTATTGAAAAATTCTATGGTTAGGGAGTTGTGAAACTAAATCCACTTGAATCTTAAGCAGTATTTGTTTCAGCAATTATTTTATCCATACTAAGATTTTTTGCTGTTTTTTGATTTTCCTTTTTAATGTAGCTATCCAGTTTTTTAGAATCGAAAGTTGTATCAAATCTTGTCTGCATCTTTGTTTTCATAACAAGTAATATCTTTCCACAATTTGAGCAAATAATTTCTGTTGATGAGAAATTGAGATTGCCAGCATCGAAGATTTGCATAAATTCCTTGCATCTTGAGCAATATACTGAATTTATTTCATATAACATTTTATCACCTTCTTATAACTCCTGATGCTAAATTCTTAATACAAAATATTTCAGATTTAATTAAAAAACAAGTATTATATGGAGAGATATGTGGATAATATGATTTCTTTATAAGTTCTTTATATATGAACACCACTTTTACTGATTTTTTGACACTTTGTTCACATAAACTCTCTGTTTATCTTTTAACCGTTTTATCCGAAGAAGACCTTCATAATACCAGCTTACGACTGTTCTATTCATATATTTCATAGTTCTTTGATGTGTATTTCCTTCATCATCTTCTCGATTGAGAATTATGTGTTTATCCGTAAAGAAAAGGACGATTTCTTCCTTCATACTAGTTCTTTCAAAACGAATTATGCTACATTTCTCTTTTTCTCCTTTATCGATACGATATCGAAATGCTTTCGAGCCATTAACCAGAAGGAATTCTTCAATTGATGTAATTAGTTCTCCATTAAGCATGAATTCAATTTGCTCATCCTCTTTGTTGATAGTTTGAAAATCATGTTTTATTACATCAATATCTACTAGTTGTTCAATGAGTTGACTCTCAACAACAGCACCTCGATCCTCAAATAACTCCCACGGTTTAGTCGAAAGAGAAAATTTTATGCTGCTAGTTTTATAATAATAGACCGATTCAGTTTGAGGACTGTAGGTGATTTTAGCAACACCAGCAGGATAGACTTTTTCCTTTAAATTGGGTGTGATTTGGTTGCTAGATGCTTCAAAAACAGATTCACATGCCTTCAAATAACCTTCAGTAATATCAATTTGTTCATAACCTAAAGCTCCTTCTTTTAGTTTATTCTCTAAGCTATTCAAATTACCTCACCAATTGCATTTTGATTGAAACATTTTTTGTAAGTATAGCTTTAATTTAATTAATAAACACATAAATTATCTAGCTATCTATACTATTCTCCGAATTTTCAATAAAAGAGATAGGTATCATCTACGCAATATCTGAAAAATAGAGTTTTGTAAATCAGTTGAAAGAAAACAAAGTCAAATGAATGAGTGAGGGAGAAACTCATTTTTTCCAACTTTTTTCTTATTAATCAAGCTTCAAAATGAGCAATAGAAGCTTCTTTGCGGACATATTGGGGGTTCAAGAGAATAAATATGCTTTGTACAGTTTTCTGTAAGTTATGTTTACAAACATTTAAATATGCGCCTGTGAAAGATGACTTACAGAATTGTGGAAGTCATCCATAAAACTGTAAATAGTCGATAAGGTGATAGTAATGAATTATCAAGAAACTCTGAAAAGTTTGGATCAAGAGATCCGCAGATTAAAGGGTGAATTAAGCGATCTAGAGAGAGCCAGAAGATTAGTCAAAAAGAAGAATACTGATACTCAAGTTATTTGGTGACCCATGTGAATAGAAACTCTAAAAGAAAATTTGAAGATGATTCCTTTGATGACTGTTATTCTGAATTCAGAGTATCAATGAAGGAATTTGCTAACAATCTAAAAGAATCGCTCAAAGAAATGGCTGATGATCTCAAGGACGATTTATCTGACTTCCGCGAAGAAATCCAAGATTTAGTTGAGTCCAACTTTGAATCCGCCAGAGGGAGGGATTCTTATGATCATAATTAAGGTGATAAAAAATGTCAAAAGATGAAGAAATGAAAGAATTAAGGGGCGAAATTGAAGAACTAAAATCTTTAATCAAAAATTTGTCCGAATCACAAGCTGAAGCTTACAAGGATTTTGATTCCTCAGCTCAAGAGGAAGAGGAAAGGGAACAAAGGATGAATGATAAAATCCAACGTGATTTAGAAAGAGCTAATAGGAGACAAGAAAGAGAAGAGCGCAGACATACTGCAGATCCTAGACCAAGACCTAGACCTGTAGTAAAACCTAGACCTCCAAAACCTCCCAAACCTATGTTCTCAGAAGATGATTTCAAATTTAATTTCGATTTTGATTGGGACTCTGATGAGTTCAAAGATAAAATGAAAGCTATTATGAAAAAGGTTGAGAAGGCTTCAGAAGAGGGAATAAAAACAGCTAAGAAGGTTTCAGAAAAAATTTCCAAAGATATGCATAAATTTTTGGAGAAAGAAACTGAAAAAATTACTAGAGCTGTAGAATTATCAGATGAAGAGTATGCAGAGATGAAACACGATGTTGGTGAAGCACGCAAAAGTATTGCTGAATCTCAACGAGAAGTTGATGAAGCTAGAAGAGGTGTTGATGAAGCTAGAAGAGGTGTTTCTTTTATCCAACGTCGTTTAGAACATGCATACAGAGACAATGATATCGAGAAACAAGTAGAAATCGAGAGAGAACTCAATGAAGCAGAAAAAGAGCTTATGGATTCTATGTCTCATCTTAGTAGAACCCGATCAGAAGTTGCTCAAACTAAAAGAGAGTTTGCTAGACTTCAAAGAAGAGCAGGAAAGATACGCGCTGCACAACGAAAAGGTCATGGTCCTAAAGTGATTATAGGACCCAAGGACTTTGACTCAGAGGGTACCATAACAGAGTATGTAGCTAAAGTTGTTAATTCTGTTGGAAAGAATTTGGAATCATCCCTCCGTTCAGCTGTTGGTATTGGAAAAAAGGGTGCTAGAAGGGTTATAAGTATTGGAGACAAATCAGATGATACTGTTTTGATTCACTCTAATGGGAGCGTAAATATTGATGCACTTGAGAAGTTTTATGAAAATGCTGCAGAACTACTCTCTGCTTTAGGTGACAAGAATCGACTTAAGTTATTGAAGATACTAGAAGCTTCTCCCCAATATCAAAAAGAACTTTCTGAAGATACAGGATTACGTGGAGGAACTTTCAAACATCACACAGACATTCTGCAAGATGAAGGGTTCATTACTCGTGAAGCTATTAGAGGACGTTACTTAATAACTCAATTGGGAATAGAAGCCCTCAAACTTGCAGAGATGATTTATCTTCGTGAAAAGCAATTAGATGAAGAAGAAATTGACATAGATATTGAGGATTAGGAAATTTGGAGGAATTTAGATGAGATTGAACATTAAAAACCGACCTTTGAAAATTACTCACAGTTTTGAATATACCTTCAAAAACAAACAAGTTAAAATTTCCTTATCTAAAAATACAATCCTTCTTCCAATATTTGATGAAAAGAAAAACAGACAAATTGGGTACATACTTGATGGACCCGTTGGGATAATCGCTGATTTACTTGTTCA
>JAUWJS010000136.1 GCA_030607575.1 Candidatus Heimdallarchaeota archaeon
AAATTTCTGAATGGAAAGAAAAACCTAGTAAAATTGATAAGCTTACCATAAAACTAGATAAGAAATTTGTCAAAGATGAGATTCTAGATGATCTTTCTCTGATTTTAAAAACAAAAGAAGGTATTGTACTAATTCTTGGTTGCGGTCATGCAGGGGTTCTTAATATCTGCTCACGAGCTAAGGAAATCTACCCAAATGAAGACATTAAGATGATAATTGGTGGAACTCATTTGGTAGCACTGACACAGAATGAGGAACTAGAGTATGTAGCCAATAAACTTGAAGAAGAATATAATAAACCATTACTCTACTTCAGTCATTGTACTGGTAAGAAGGCGATTAAATATATGACCAACTACTTTGACGAGAATATTGTTCAATCCTTCAAAGTTGGAGATACATTAATTTTTGATTGTTAAAGAAGTAGAGAAGATATTAGATGTATTTTCAACAATAAAGTTAAAACAAATGTTATTAAATCAGACATATGTGTTCACTAAAAACTCAAATCGAAATTTCCAAAGTTGAAGATTTCTTAAGAAAGAATTTTAGTGTTGACATAAAAAATATGGAAATTCTTAAAGGAGGGGAGATTTCTCAGGCGTTTTCATTTAATGATAGTTCAGGCAGTTATGTTATTAAAGTTCGAAAAGTAAGGAAAAGATTTAGAAAAGCTGACCCTTTTCGTAAAGAAATCACTGTATCAGATATTGTGAAGAAGGAGGAAGTTCACGTTCCAATCCCAAAAATAGTTAGACATGGTATTTTCAAAGAATGTAAGAATGAGAAATTTATTTACAGTATTGCTGAAATGGCACTAGGAAGCTTTATTCATCTTTTTCCAAAAGAAAAATCCCTTCTTGTTGATGGACCTTTAATAGATGTTCTTCACAACATTCATTCAATTGACATATCAAAAACAGAAGGATATGGAGACTGGCAGGAATGGAACAAAGCCAAATTAAGTTCAATGAAGGAACACATTCTAGAGGTCTTAGAAAGACAAAAGATTTATACTGACGAAAAACTCTTAAATGGAATTTTCAAAAAAGAGCTATATGTTCAAGGGGCATCAAAAATAAGGGAGTTAGTCAAATTTTGTTCTAAAAAACGTTATTTGGTTCATGCAGACTATGGATACGATAATGTTTTGGCGGATTCAAATGGAAAAATTACAGCTATTTATGATTGGGAACATTCAATCTTTGGTGATTTTGTTTATGATATTGCTTGGTTAGATTTTTGGGGTTTTCGAGAAGAGAATACCTACTCTAACTTGTATTGCAAGAAGTATAAGGATTCCAATTTGCTAGATTTTGAGAATTATGAAGAACGACTACTTTGTTATAAACTGTATATAGGTATGACTGCAGCTGGATTCTTCAGTGAATCTAATCAAGAAGATAAATATCTTGAAGCTAAACATAGAATTCTCAACTTACTCCTTACCTAATAAGAGATATTCAGAAATATCATTAACGTGTTAATCTTCCTAATAATATGTCTGTAGAAAGGAATAAAGAAATAGGTCGATTATGGTATGAGGAAATGTGGAGTAAACCTCCCTTTGTGGGAGTTAAGTGAGTATTTCCCCAATAAAAAGAAGTAAGGTTAATTCTCTAATTTGAATATTGCCTTATCAATTTCCTTTATTTTATTTTGCAGACTTTCTTTGCAATCTTTTAAGTGTTTAAGCTTTGTTTTTTTATCTTCATTTCCAACAAATTCTCCACAATTATGATGTTTTCCTTTACAATCTTTGTTCATTTTTTAGCCTCACTTTAGTTTTTGAAGTGTTATTACTTCAGATTTGAAAGTATTTTTATATAAGAGTTCACTACGGTTTCTTTAAGTAACTCTGACAATGTGAAGTATATGAATAAAATTAATGAGTATCCTTCTAAAGCAAAATGCACTCATGAACAAAATGGGTATCCTTGCTTTGTACCAGCGCAAAGAGTTTTGAATCTTATTGGCAAGAAGTGGAGTATTCAAATAATCAATGTACTAGGTAATGGTAATCAAGTGCGCTATAATGACTTAAGAGAACAACTTCGCAGAGGATGGAAGAAGAACAAAATCAGTGATGCAACGCTTTCAGCTCGTTTGGCTGAACTATCTGAAGAAGGTGTTCTAATTCGTGATATTCATCCTGAGATTCCACCAAAAGTAGAATATTCTCTCTCTGAAAAAGGTGAAGAATTAGCAGAAGCACTTCAGCCTTTGATTGATTGGACAATAAAAACATGTCATGAGTAAAAATCATAAATTGTACAATCAATAGGAGCAAACTTTTTTATCCTCCAATATTAGAGACAGTTTGATAAGCAGATGAATTTTGCAGAGAATTGTAAAGAATCTATTCTTAATGGAGATATAGAATTAGCAAAAAAACTTGCAGATAAAGCAATATCAGAAAAAATTGATATTGATCTTGCAATAGACGCTTTTTCTTTAGCAATACGTGAAGCTGGTGATTTGTTTGAAGAAGGTGAATTCTTCTTACCAGAATTAATGCGAAGCGCTGAAGCCATGAAAGCAGCAATGACTATCTTTGAACCTATTCTCAAGGAAGGAAAGGAAGATAGAATACTTGGAAAGGTAGTTATTGGGACAATAGAAGGAGATATTCATGATATAGGGAAAACACTTGTTGCAGCATTGCTTTCTGCTGAAGGATTCGAAGTTCATGATCTTGGAGCTGATGTCCCAATAAACACATTCATCGATAAAGCAGTTGAAGTTGATGCACAAATTATTTGTATCTCGGCATTATTAACAACTACTATGGTTGGTCAGAAGAAATTAATTAATCAGCTGAAGGAAAAGAAACTCCGAGATAAGTTTAAAATTCTAATTGGTGGAGCTCCCATCTCCAAAAAATGGGTTGAGGAAATAGGTGCTGATGGTTCTGCTGAAAATGCTATCAGTGCGGTTAAATTGGCAAGAGAAGTATTAGGGATTTAGGAGGTTTACTTCTGAATAATGAAAAATCCATTCTTAAATTAGTTAAAGAACGAGTAGTCATTTTAGATGGTGCAATGGGTTCCATGATTATTGACCAAGGTCTAGAACCTGGAACTCCACCTGAAAAATGGAATGTTTCTCACCCAGAAAAAATCCAGAAAATCCATTTGGATTATTTCAATGCTGGATCTGATGCAGTACTAACAAATACTTTTGGTGGTTCTAGAATGAAACTATCTGCACACAAACATGGTCAGAGTACTGAGAAATATAATCAAAAAGCAGTAGAACTTGCCAGAGAAATCTGTCCTGAAAACTGTTTCATCGCAGGAGACATTGGTCCCTCTGGAGCATTTCTCCCACCGGTAGGTACTATAAGTGTCAGTGATTTTGAAGAGAATTTCTTAGAACAAGCTGGGTACCTAGCAGATGCCGATATAGATTTTTTCTGTATTGAAACTATGGTTGATTTAAAAGAAGCTGAAGCAGCTGTTAAAGCTGCAAGAAGTGTCTCTAATATACCTATTTTTGCTTCTATTACATTTCAAAAAACCAAAAGAGGATATTTTACAATAATGGGAGATACAGTGTTGAATTGTGTAAAAACACTAGAGAAAGCTGGAGGCAATGTCTTTGGTGCAAATTGTACAATAAGTAGTGATGAGATGGTTGATCTCATTCCTTTGATTTCTCAAGAAACAAATCTCCCTATTTTAGCAAAACCAAATGCTGGAAAACCCCAGTTGGAGAATGGTAAAACAGTTTATCTAACAGAAGCTAAACCTTTTGCAAAAGATATTGAGCAGATAATAAAGAATGGTGCAAAAGTAGTTGGTGGGTGTTGTGGTTCAAACCCAGAATTCATTAAAGAAATTGCTAAGCATGTTAAAGGTGAATAAATTGAGAGTTCTGGAGGATATTCAAATTAAATTGGATGGTAATGAAATTCTTCGTTTGTTACAGAATAAACAATCTGATAAAGATATGAAGAAACCTTCAGAAAAAATGATAAAAGAGATTGAGGAAATGAAGAAACTTGCTCAAACTTTAATCAAACCGAGAGGGATTTTCAAGATTTTTGATAGTAAAAATCTTAAACCAAAATTTCTGTTCAAGAAATCCGATATCACTGTATTCGCTATTTGTACAATTAGTAAAGATTTGGAAAACCTAAGTAAAGATTATCTCAAGAGAGGACAATTGGCTAAAGGAGTCATACTGGATGCAATAGCTTCTCATGCAGCTGAACAGACTGCTGAAGAAGTAAATCAGACCATTCTAAACATGTTAAGTGACACAATTCAAGAAAAGGAAGTCAGTTGTCGATTTAGCCCTGGTTACTGTCAGTGGGAATTAGATAAGGGTCAGAAACAAATCTTCAGTCTTCTTGATAGCGAAAAAATAAGTGTTTCTCTTTCCTCAAGTATGATGATGAATCCTGTAAAATCAGTTTCATTCGCAATTAATATTGGAGAAGAGGTTGACAAAGAGTTAGGAATAAGAGGTTGTGAGAATTGCGATATGATTAATTGTGCTTATCGCAGAGTAAAATAAATTAATGAGAGAAGATTTCTCTTATTTCTTTGGATCTATAAGAATCAAGTTGAGGAGCATGCAATAATTCCTTATTTATGCTCTCATAGAGAACATTAGAATCCAGTATTGATCCAATAGATTTTATAGCATTTACTATAAATTCTGCTTTTTCAATAAGGTCTTGTTTTCTCTCTAGAACATAAGGATCCCAAATCATCGCAGGTTGTCCTTCTAGACATTTTGTAATTACTTGCTTTGCAATTTTACAGCTTTCAATTACATTCTCAGGAGTTGCTGCATGATTTGCTTCACTATAACTTACAACATGAACAATATCTGGATTTAGTTGCATCTGCAACATTGTTGATTGAGCGAGTTGCCCTTTTGCCATATCTAAATCTATAGGGTAACTAAATAAGCCGGTTCTTGTTTGAGTATAAACGGTAAAATTATCATCTTGCAGTGATTCAATCATTTCTTTTTGAGCAAGCATCTTTGCCAAATCATCTCTTTGATTTGTTTGAGGAGGTGTATTAAACATATATTGTGAGATAAAATTTCTTACTCCCAACTTTTTACAAATATAAGCTCCCAAAAATCCTGCAGCTATTGCTACTTCATCCTTTGCATCTCTCAAAGACCAATGATGTGATTCAAGAATCTCAACAGGAATATCATTTTCAGCATGCCATTTTATTGCATCAAGATGAGCTTGTATTGAGGATTTCAACTCCATTGGTCCTCTTCCGTCCATTTGGTTAAACCAAAAGATAGGTATTGCTGCCCATGCATTATTTATTGTGTCAACATAAAGTTGAGCTAATTCAATCAAATCATCTGTTCCTGCATAAGCCCTCATCAAAGGGTAATTTCCTACTCTCGATGCTTGAAAAAGCTGTTCATAATCTTCTTTTGTTCTAACAGGAACACCGCCAGCACCTTTTCCAGAACTCATTCTTTCAGGATGGAAAAAATGTGCTTGTGCATTTTGATCAGTTCCTAAAGAGATAACATCAAGACATCTACTTTCGGCAATCTTTCTAATCCCTTTTATTGTCTCTTCTAAAGAAGGCAGACCAAAATGATGTCTTAAAACAGGAAAAGGATTTTTTGAATCTATTCTTTCTATAATATGTTGCGGAGGAACTAGAAATTTGTCTTCTACAACACCACCTTTAAGATAAGCAACTGCTTGATCTGCATCATCTCCTTTAAAATAAGCACTAAAAAAACCATCCTGTTTTTCGCTTTGAACAAGTTCAGGTAAGCCACCTAGGATAAATTCTCTTTCACTTAAACCTTCTTCAGTAATTCTTCTTTTCAATAGTCTTAGAATTTTAATTCCTGC
>JAUWJS010000125.1 GCA_030607575.1 Candidatus Heimdallarchaeota archaeon
CTTAGCTCACCATTTGTTGCAAGATTATACTGCAGAAGGTAAAAATGAAGTAGAAGTTTCTTTACAAGCTTGCATGGAAGCATCTGAAAAAATGCTTGAAGATTTGGAAGGATTCATTCCTAGAGGGTTACTTCCAGCTGGAGCTGGATATAGGGGACAAATTGGAGAATGGTCAGCTATACCACATTCAGTAATTCAAAAAACTATATTCAAAAAGGGAGATGTTTTGGTTACTGGTGCATCTGCAAATGTTTCGGGATATCATTCTGAATTGGAGAGAACAATGTTTATTGGTCCACCTAATGAGAAACAGAAAAGATACTATGATGCGATGAAAAAATCACAAGATGCTGCATTAGATGCATTTAAACCTCACATTCCGTGTAGTGAAGTAGATAGAGCTGCAAGAAAAGTTCTCAAAGATGAAGGTGTATTCCATCTTGTTCAACATCACACTGGACATGCAATTGGACTTGAAGGACATGAAGCTCCTTTCTTAGATATAGGAGTAGAAGAGATAATGAAACCAGGAATGGTTTTTACATGCGAACCTGGAATATATGAGTATAAATTTGGTGGTTTCAGACACTCTGACACAGTTATTATAACTGAAGATGGCTCTGAACTAATAACTCCTTATCCAAGAGAGCTTGAAGAGCTGATAATATAAAGCTCCTTTCTTTTTTTAATCATTTTTTGTTAGGATATGTATTCTGTCATCATCTATGTACACAGTTTCTTCTTCTTGTGTTACAGGAGCATCTGTAGCTTCAATTAGAACAGGATATCCATGAACAATATTGCGTTTTAATAGAAAATTCCTTGTTTTATGTATTTTTTCTTTTGAGTAACCAGCATTGTAAACCCATCTCCAACTGAAGGGTAATCCATTGAAGTTATCATCAATAAACTTGTAAATTTCTCTGAATTGGCTTGATAGTGATGATGCATCTACTTTTTTATGATGTCTGAAAATAGTTTCTTGATCAGTATCAACTACTCTTCCTATTCCTGGAGTAACAAAAGGTTCAATTGCGTAAGCTTTGCCTATTTTGAATACATGTGTGGAATCTCTAGCTTCTTTAGATACACTGTAATTAGGAATAGAAATACCATCATGTAAAGAATAATGAGAGAGTGAATGCCCACTTAAATTCACAATAGGTTTGAAACCTTCTTCTTCTATAATTTTTTGAACAATTTCTCCGATTCTAAAAACACTTTCATTTGCTTTAATAGCATTTAAGGCAGAATTAAGAGCTTTTCTAGCAAGATTTTTCATTGGTAGCCATTTTTCATCAAAAACTAAGGTTCTTGCTGCGTCTGTAAGATACCCATCAACAGAAACACCAGCATCAATTTTTACAATGGATGCTTCTGGAATAATACTATTGTCTTCTATTCTTGGAGAATAATGTGCAGCGATTTCATTTATAGAAATGTTTACAGGAAATGCTGGAACTGCAGATTGTCCTCGGATGTAGTCCTCAGCTTTTTCTGCGATGTCCAATAGCTTTATCCCGGGTTTAACTAAGCTTTTAGCATATTCGAGAGTCTTTGCTAAGATATGTCCAGATTTTTTATACTTCTCAAATGATTCACTCAATGTTTCTCTACCTTACTATATTCTGAGAAAAGAATCTCTCATTTATTGTTTGTGTTTTTACCGATTTTTGTATTTGATTTGCCCTAGAGTGGAATAGAGTGTGTCACCTATAATTGTTGATATTAGAGTGGTTTTTGTATTACCTCTCATGCCAATAGTTTCAAAGAAACCTAAATCTCTAAGTTTAGTTATATTCCATTTAGCTGTTGAGAAGGAAATATCCAACTTAGTTGAAATATATTCTGCTAAACGGTTTAGAGATATTTTTCTTCTTTCTATTAGACTATAACTTTCAAAGAAAATTCCTTTCTGTTTATCATTCAACTGATCAAACAAAATGATTAAACTCTGATTTAGTAAATCAAACAAAAATAAGTTATCTTTTTCAAGTTTCCTTATCCTCTCTTGAGCAAAGGCGATCCCTTCTTCTGAGTAGTCTAAGCTTTCCAGTTCCGCTGGATTTAACAAAACGTTCACCTATCATATTTACACCTCTGCGTTTGAGTCATGCTATATCTATCATTTACACATTTAATGTTTTCTACTTACAAGTAAGATATACTTTAAGAATGCATTTCCACAGAGTTATTTTTGATAAAAAATCTATAGTTTAGTGGATAGTATGAACATTCATAGATTTTATAAGATATGGTTAATATAAGCAAATTGAAGTATAACGTGAAGTCATATGAGTACTCAAGATTCAAACCTTTTTCAACCATGCAATCAGGACGATTTCTATGGGTTGAGAGACATTATCAAAGGCTTCAGTAAGATTAAAGAAGACATGAAGAAAGAAGGAGAAAAAACTCATTCCATACTACTAGTTGGTGATGAAGGGACAGGAAAAAGTTCTCTTTTAAGAAAATTATCTTCCTCAATATCAGTAAGGAAAGATATTTCCCATATGTTTGATTTAGTGCCTGAAGAAAAAGAATTGTTAGAGTTTTTCAAAGAATGGAAAAATATGATTGATGAAATATCTCCAGCTTGGCGTTCAGTTCTTGAAAAAGTAGGAAAAAAGAAATTAGGTGATGATCTTCCTGCCCTTAAAGAGAATATCAGGAAACAAACTTCCCAGACTTATACAGAGATTTATGTCAATTTGTTTTTCGAGAATCTGGATAAAGTTAATCAAAAGCTACAGGAGACACAAACAACTTTGTATTTCTTTGTAGATAATATTCATTTATTCAAATTGATGGATATTCAAGAATTTTACCCAATCTTCTCAACTATAATTAAAGAACTATCTATTCGAGGATACAATATTGTAGTTATCTCTACTTTACTTAAGCAATATCTTTTTGATTTTGACTATGAAAAGAATTTAACAGACAATTCAAAGATATTTAATATAGAACCTCTATCTGTTTCAGATACAGAGATTTATCTTCGAAGAATTGCTCCTCAACTTGTGAATAAAGGGGTTCTAGAACTTGTTAATAGTAGTCAAAGAACTTTCTTTGATCTAAACTTAGGTAACTTCTTCATCAAATCCGGATTTGAAATCGATGATTTTGTTGAAAGAAATATTCCTAAGGTCTTTAGCTTAACAGATGAAGAAGAGTCTGTCTTATCAGAAATGGCTTCATTCAATGAAAATCTTTTCTTGATTGAACAATTAACTGCATATGTCCCCCTTGAAGCTCTCAAGTCACTTGAAGAAAAAGGTTTTTTGTGGATTGGTTCAACACATGTACGTTTGGTGCAAGAATCTTTATTAACAGCAATGAAGTTCCGAATGAGATTATTTAGTCCCCTTACTTCACTGATGGTTACACTTGATTCCATTCTAGAGGATTTGAGTAAATACATCTCCCCAACAGATAAGACTATAGAAAAAGTTGGGAACTTATCAATTAAAATTAGAGACAGACTTGCTGATTTTGCAGTAGCCTCAAAAATTCAGAAAATTGCTAACATATGTATTGAGAGAAAAATGTATCAAAAGGCATATGATTTAACTTTGATCAATACTCAACAATTTGAGCAGATTAATGAATTAGAGCAAGCAGGGGCATTCTGTGAAAAAAACGCAAGAGAATTTGAAGAAAAGAATTTCTATTTTGCAGCTAGGCTTTACCTAAAATCTGCCTCTTATTACAAAGCAGTTGAAGAAGAACTTAAAGCAAATAGATCATATGCAAGAGCTGCAGATCAATTTGAAAAACTATCAGTAACACTGCCTGTAGAAAAAAGTGAATACGCTATTCGAGGTTACTTGAAATCAAGCCTTGATTGTTATAAGAACATGGGGGACAAAACTAACTTCGAAAGAATTAGGAAAAAAGCAGTTGAGATGTTTGAAAAGGAAAGCATACATCACAATTATTTTACAAATATGATTTACGGGAGAGAAGAGGAATTACAGATTCCTTTAGAAGAACCTGAGCCAAAAGAAGTAGAAGAAATTTCTATTGAAAAAATTGAAAAAGAATTGGATTTTTAGGTGAGTAAGATGTCAGAAAGAATAACAAAAGATTTAGAAAAAGTAAAAAGAGAAATTGAAAATTTAGATGGAGAGATTGTAAATTTTAAAGAATCTCTAGAAAACTTGAAGGAATTACATCAATTTTATCAAATTCTAGCTACTTTAGTTCAAAACAAGTTTATTGGTCTGAATGAGAATTTACGCAATTTAATTGACACAAATAGACAGTCATTAGATGATATTATAGAAGCAAATGTATCTGAAGATAAAAAACTAATTAATGAATGGACTAAAAGTCAATCAGAATCAGTAGTGTCGAAGTTAGACAATACAAAAAATGAATTATCTAAACTACATGAATCTATTGCTTCTATTTTAGATGAAGGAAAAACCAACTTTGTGGAGTATTCTTCTTCATTTGGTGAAAAAATCAGAACCACTCTTACAAACCATGAACAAGATTTAGAACGATTAGCAAACAATCAAGTTAATGCTTTTAGAAAAGCAATTGATAATGTGAAAGAAGATGTTAGTACTGTAAAGGGAAATAATCTTTCAACCTTCAAGAACAATTCAGAAGATATGAGAGCGAAGATTGAATCTAACATTAATATTGCTCAAAACATCATGAAAGAATCTATAGAACATTTAAGATCAGAGTATGGTGATAAATTAACTGAAAACATGGAATCTGTCTTTGAAAGCTTTAATCGGATAAAAAGTGAATTAGGACAGCTTGTTAATAACGCAGTTCAAAGAATTCAGTCTGAATTATCTGATGTAACTGATTCCATGGACAAGTATCTTGTTGATGAAATTGCAAAAGTACAAGACATTTTAGCAGAATATGAAACTGGAATGATTGATGTTAATGAAGTAGCTATGTCAAATTTCAATTCGTCTAAGGAATCAATGCTAGGATCTTATGATAATTTAACAAACAAACAATATAATGAACATGAATCTGAACTTAAAGAGTTTGAAGGGGATTTCAACAATAAAGTGGGAGGAATTTTATCAACTCTCTCTGAACAATCAGATTCAATTAAACAGGAAATAAAATCCTTTGTGTCAAGGGAACAAGACGAAGTTAAAAGCCATTTAGATGATATTTTAACAACCGTTGTTGAAAAATCTGAAAATCTACAAAGTAATGCTGAAAAAACAGCAGAAGAAAGAATATCGATTCTTGAAAAGGAAATTCTTGATGTAAAAGATTCCTTAGAAAGAACAAGTCAACAAATTACCTCAAGAATAGATTCAGCTCAAAAAGATTCTATAGCAGAAATTTCAACTCTATCCTCGAATGCAAAAAGCAAGATTGTTGAAACACAAGATTCCACTGTAGCTAACCTTGAAATTGAAGCAAAGGACAATATCAAAAAAGCAGAACAAACAGAAAAGTTGAGAAAAGATCTCATAGGTCGGTTAGAAAGACTAGAAAGGAATCTTGAAACAATAAAAAATCAACTATAAAAGAAGTGATTAAAATGGAAGGAACATTAGAAAAGATTGGTTTATCGAAAGATGAAGTTCAAGTTTATTCAATAATTGTTCAATATGGTTATAGAACCATCGGTCAAATTCAAACATATTACAAACACCCCGCAAATATAATTCAAAGTGCTCTAAATAGTTTAGCTGGTAAAGGATACATTAGAGAAATCAAAGCTAAAAACCAAGAGGGAACTTCATATTTCATTCCACTCCCCCCACAAATTAAGCTTACAGAGGATGTATCTATTCGTCTAGAAACTGAATTAAAAGCATTAAGTGACGATGTAAAAGAAGATTGGAATAAAACAATGAATAATTTTAGATCACAACTATCAACATTTCATGCAAAAATTACAGAAACTGTTGATGGTCATGCCTCTGAAATTGCATCAACTACTGCTAATTTTTTGGATACATTAACAAATGTAGTTTCATCTGGAAAAACTGAAACAGCTGAAATGATTGAAAGACTAAAATCAGAAACTTCCAATATTTCTGTGACAAATAGTGAAGCTATTGCAAAAACTGCTCAAAGAGTAAAAGAGAATGTTATTGGTTCTTTTGATTCTACAATTCACAAAATAGGCGAACATCATGATTCATTCAAAATAAAAATAGAGGAAAGACTAGGTTTTCTACAAAAAGAGCATGATGATAGAACTCAAATACAACTTGATGCTCTTCTTGAAAAAGTAGGAGGGTTAAAAGAAAGCTTATCAGTCCAACTTCAGGAATTCATAGAAGCAGCAGCAGAACGAAAAAGTATAATTGTAACTGTTACTGATGAAGCTGTTAAAAAGATCTCAGCAGATTCAAACGTAGTTGTAAGAGATTCCTCCAAGAAGCTTTCTGATACAGTAAACAAAATTATCGCAAACTATGAGAAAAAGCTTGACGAATATCAAGTAAAAGTACAGCAGATTCTTATTTCATTAAATGATGAATTGAAAAAACTTGAAGACGCAACAACAGA
>JAUWJS010000065.1 GCA_030607575.1 Candidatus Heimdallarchaeota archaeon
GCACTATTTGGATTCGAGAACTTTTCAAATATTGTGGAAAATCTGTTGTCCCTATAATTCTTCTTGCTAATAAATCAGATTTAAGAACTAGAAAAAGTGTTAGCCGCAAGGAAGCACAGAAGTTCATTAACATCCTAAATAAGGGAACTAGAAGTTTTGGAGTCGAAAATTCTCTCTTAGAAACAAGTGCTAAAACAGGATTGAATATAGATGAAGCTTTTAGACGATTAGGCAATGCTATACGTACAAGATTTTAAAAAGGATAAATGGTAAGCTTTTTGTAAAGTGAATATATAGTAATAATTGTCAGTGGTTAAAATCATGAAATTTAAGGTACTTGTTCTTGGTGATTATGGAGTAGGCAAAACAGCTCTTTTTCATCAAATTGCTAAAACCATCCCAGGAGCAGAAAAAAAACCCTCCATCAAGTTAGAATTAATAGAATTTACTAGAAGAGTTGAGGGACAAGAGGTTACCATTAGCTTAAACGATATTCCTGGGAGAGAGCTTTCTAACGAGAATCGTTCAAAACACTATCTTAACACTAATGGGGCTTTAGTTGTTTATGATATAACTTCTCCCCATTCCTTCAGACACGCTCCGTTCTGGATGGAAGAATTGTTGAATTATAGCGGATGTGGTAATATTCCTGTTGTGATTGTTGGAAACAAGTCTGATATGCGAGAGGTTAGTCAGAGAACACTTAATCCTATGGATGCAAAAGAATATGTTTTTCGATTGAATCGAACAGCTCATAGGGAAGGCATAGAAAATCTTTATTTTGAAGTATCAGCGAAAAGTTCCAAAGGCATAACTCATATGATAGATCAATTAGCCCTTTCAATGGTTAAACATAAAAGATATATTGAGAACAAAAAATGAAGCCATCTTTATTAGGAAAACTATAAAGGCATTATTTGTTTTTCTTATTTTGTGAATTTGAATTATATCCATCGCATTAGAGAGGAATCTCCAACTATCGTCAAAAGAACCTTTCTCAATCATGCAGCAAGGGGTCCTCTACATGGAAAAACTGCAGAGGCTATTCAACATTATACAAAATGTTGGGGAGAGTTTGATTTTGAAGAATCAAATCAGAAGAAGAAAGATTCTAGAGTACAATTTAGTAAGTTAATTAACGCCTCTGAAGAAGAAATTTTATTCACTCCTGACGTCACAGCAGGTTCTAGGTTAGCAGCTAATCTCATCAATTATGAAAAGGATAGTAACATTGTTTGTTTCTGGAATGATTATGTAGCCCAAGTTTATCAAGCTCTTTTCTTGAAAAAGACTAAAGGGATTGAGTATCGTCCTGTACCTGATAGAAAGAACAAAGTTCTTCCAGAGGAATTTGCTCAGAAAGTTGATAGTAATACTAAGCTCGTTCTACTCTCTCATGTTCAGTGGTTATCAGGATTCAAAGCAGATGTTAAGGAAATAGCTAAAATTGCTCATGAAAATGATGCTTTGATAGTAGTAGATTCTATCCAATCTTCTGGAGCTATGGTTAATGATGTGAAAAATTGGGATATAGATTTCTTAACTTGTGGAACAGCTAAATGGCTCTTAGGTCCTAATCAAGCTGGTTGGTTTTACATGAAAAAGAAATTGATAAAGGAATTTGATCCTCCTTTTGCTAGTTATCAAGGAGTGGAATTTGGTAATTACGATGAACCCTATTGGAATGTCAATGATATGGTTTACATGGAAGGTATTTTCAAGTACATGAATGTTAATCCCAGTGATTTTCTTTATGCTGTGGCTAGTGGTGGAATGGGCATAATCTTAGAGTTTGGTATTAAGAATGTTCAAAAAAGAATTTTACAGTTAACAGATTACTTGATCAATGAACTACAACAATTAGGTGGTTTTGAGTTTGTGACACCATTAGAACGGGAATATCGTTCAGGTGTAGTTAATGTTAGAGTTCCAAAAAATATAGAAATAGCAAAGAAACTAAAAGAAGACAATATAATTGTTTCCAGCCGATATGGTGGATTGAGAATTAGCCCTCATTTCTACAATAACGAGGAAGATATTGATAAACTAATTACTGGTCTGAAAAAACATCTTGAATAATTCACTCAAGAACTTCTTCTTTTTATGTCACTCGAACAAAACTTTTAAACCCACTTGTAAAATCAAATTGTAAAGTTTATTTTATATTCAATCCAAATAGGTGTAGAAATGCTGAAAAAAAAGAAAAAAACAGAAGCACCCGAAGAAGAAATTGTAATAATTCCTTGGCATAGTTATGAAACAAAAAAAGTTTTTGAGGAATTAGAAAGCGAAGAAACAGGACTAAGGGAAGATGAGATTATAGGTAGGTTAGAGAAGTATGGACACAACAAACTAACCATAACTGAAAAATTCAAGGTTCTAAAAATGATCACTGAGCAGTTTACAAGCTTCCTTGTGTTGCTCCTTATTGCGGCAGGTATTATTAGTATAGGCTTCGGACTCAATAATTACATCCATGCAATCAACGATCCTGAAATTGTTAATCCAACATTGCTGGAGCATGGAACGGAAATAATTGATGCAATAGCAATATTTGCAATAGTTATTCTAAATGCCATTATAGGTTTCGTTCAAGATTTTAGATCCAATCAAGCGTTAGAGAAATTGAAAGAATATTTTGAGCAAGATGTTGTTGTAATTAGGGGAGGAAAAGAACAAATTATTCACAGCAGTGATCTTGTTCCAGGAGATTTAATCAATCTAGAGGTTGGAGACAAAATACCTGCAGACTGCAGATTATTAGAAGCTAATAGTTTCAAAATAGACGAGGCTCCATTGACAGGAGAAAGCAACCCAATAACTAAAAACTTGGAAATAGTTTCTGCAGATGCTAGACTCCATGATAGAAAGAACATGATTTATTCAGGAACCACTAGTGTTTATGGAAGAGCTAAAGCCATGGTTGTAGAAACTGGAATGAGAACAGAAATGGGTAAAATTGCTGAACTTACACAAGTAAAAGAAGAAATGACGCCACTACAACAAGCTTTAGACAAACTAGGGAAAGTTCTAGGGATAATTATTCTAGTAATATGTGCAATCGTTATGATAGTTAATGCATCACTAGGAGAACCTCTACTAGAAAGTTTTGAGGTAGCAATTGCACTTGCAATTTCAGCAGTACCCGAAGGGTTACCAGCGGCGATTGTAATTACTTTGGCAATTGGTGTATCGAAGATGGCAAAGAGAAAAACAATTGTTTCAAGATTGCCAGCGGTAGAAACATTAGGTTCAGTAGATTATATTTGTAGTGATAAAACAGGTACATTAACAAGAAACGAAATGACTGTAAAAGAAGTATTTACGCTCCAAGGAAAAACAGAAGTTGGCGGGTCAGGATACCTGTTAGATGGAGAATTTACACAAGATGGAAAAACAATAGATCCATTAGAAGAACCAGTTCTAAATCAGTTAATCGAAACAGTCTATCATTGTAATAACTCTGGGGTTCTACGAAATGAAGGACATATTGATATAAAAGGAGATCCAACAGAAGCAGCTTTAGTAGTTCTGGGAGATAAAGCAGGATTTTCGAAGGAAAAGTTGTATAAAAGAGATCATGAAATATTCTTTGATTCTGATAGAAAAAGAATGACAACTATTCATGAAAAAGATGGAAAATTGTACGCTTATATGAAAGGAAGCCCACCAGTCGTTCTTACAAGATGTAATTCTGCAATGAAGAACGGAAAGAATCCAAAGATGACTGTGGAGCTAGAGAAACAGATTCTTGATGCAAACCTAGCTATGTCTGAAAAAGCCTTGAGAGTACTAGCTGTAGCATACAGAGAAGTACCAAAGGGATATGACAAAGAAAAAGTCGATGAAATAGAAGATAATATGATTTTCCTAGGACTTACAGGAATGATTGATCCAGCAAGACCAGAAGTAAAAGGAGCAATAGAAGAATGTAGGGTAGCAGGAATTACAACAGTAATGATAACTGGAGACCAGAAAGCAACAGCAATGGCAGTAGCAGAAGAAATAGGTATTCTGGAAACTGAGGAAGATCTAGTTGTAAGTGGAGACGAGTTTTCTTTAATGCCAGACGATGAACTGGAAGGAAAAATAGAGAAAATAAAAGTCTACAGCAGAATGAGTCCAAAAGACAAATACAGAGTAGTAGAAACATTGCAGAAACTAGATCATATAGTAGCTTGTACTGGCGATGGAGTTAACGACGCTCCCGCGATCAAAAAAAGCGATATAGGTGTCGCAATGGGCATTACAGGCACTGACGTGACCAAAGAGGTTGCTGACATGGTCATTACTGATGATGCTTTTCACACCATTGTTTATGCTGTTGAAGAGGGTCGTAATATCTTTGAAAACATGAAAAAATTCATTCGTTACCTTCTCAGTTGTAACTTTGATGAGATTTTCGCTGTTCTTATTGTCTTTTCAATTTGGCAAGAGATTCCCTTCCTTCCTTTACAGATTCTTTTCTTGAACCTGTTAACTGATGCTTTACCCGCTCTTGCTTTATCATTTGATCCATACGATCCTAGTTTGATGAAAAGACCTCCAAGAGGTAAAAAATCTTCCTTTGTTAAGGATATGTATGTTTTTGCCTCTGTGGCCGGTGTAGTTGCTTTAGCTTGTTCTTTAGGTATTTTCCTTTTGGGCTATTTACATTTTGGTAGAGATCAAACCAGCGCTCAGCATATTCTATTTAGTCAATGGGCAGCTGCTGATGTTTTAGCCAACCCTGATCTTATCTTTGCTGAACAACTTAACCATTACATTGTAGCTTATTCTCAGATGATGGCTTTTGTTGCCACGCTCTCATTCGAATTGTGGTTCGTCTTCATCGCACGGAATGACAACCAAACCTCATTGATAAGATCTAAACCTTTCAAAAACAATTATTTAATTGGTGCAATATTGTTGTCTTGGTTCCTTCTTGTAGGAGCAGTTTTCTTACCTGCTACCCAGTCAATATTTACTGGATTTAAATTGCACTATTATACGATTCCAGGAATGGATTGGGCATATATCATGATATTCACGTTAGGTTTCTGTTTATTTGCTGAAATTATGAGATATGTATTCAGGTCAAAATCTTTCAAGAAAATTGTTTCAAGATTTGGTGCAGCTGATTTAGCTTAAATCTTTTCGTTTTTTCTTTTCTTTTTTTATTGTGCTTTAGATTAACTTTTTTCTATTTCTTTCTCTTTAACTCCCCTCTGTTGACTGATGGGCATCACTGGGTACTAGTGTAGGTTAAGAATTCACTTTGGATGTTTTAGATCTTGAATCTCAAAGGCAGGATAAATATCTTATATTAAGGTACAAAATCTTTTTATTCGAAAATTCTAGAAAATAACCTATTGGTAAGTATAATGAGTTTTGATTTGAAAAAAATTCCAGTAATTGTTCTAGCAGCTGGAGATTCTCAGCGAATGGGCATACCTAAAGGACTTCTAGATTATCATGGGAAACCCTTTCTTAGTTATCAAATTGAGAGTTTATTTGAAATAGGTTTTACTGATATTATAGTTGTTTCAGGAAAAGATACAGCTCTCTATCAGGAAAATATCCCCGAGCTCAAAAAATCAACTGTTATAGTGAATCCCCAACCTGAAAAAGGACTTTTTTCTTCGATACAAAGTGGACTATTGGGATTGAAGGATAAATACCAATCAGGAGTATTCATCTTGCCACTTGATGTTCCTTGTCCAAGTAAAGAAGTTTGGAACCAGTTAGCTGTAGAATTAAGTTCTTCTGAAGCAAATGTATCAATTCCAGAATTCAACGGAAAAAGAGGTCATCCTGTTTTACTCTCTGATGAATTCAAGCAATATCTTCAGACTTGTAGTTCAGATTCACGTCTTGATTTTGAGATTCGCAAACAAAAAGAACTACAAAAAGCAAAGATTATATCTGTTAATGACAAAAATATTACACTTAACCTCAACACACTTGAGGAATGGGAAGCATTTAAGGTGAAAGAATGAATGTTACATTTACTCTCAATGGAAAAGAAGTAACTGCTGAGTACGAAGAAGGTATGAGTGTTCTTGATGTTCTCAGGGAAGTCTGTTTGATAAAAAGCTGTAAGGACGGATGTTCTGGACAAGGTTTTTGTGGTGCCTGTACTGTTCTAATAAACGGTAAAGCTATGGTTTCTTGTAGACAAAAACCTGCATCTATTGAGGGAAAAGAAATTGTTACTGTTGAAGGCTTAGATTTAGTAGAGCAAGAAATACTTTCAAAATCTTTAGTCAAAGAAGGAGCTGTTCAATGTGGTTTTTGCACTCCCGGGCTTTTGATAAGAATCAAGGGGTTCCTTGATCTACACCCAACATCAACCAGAGAACAGAAAGCCAAAGCTATAACAGGAAATCTTTGTCGTTGTACTGGGTATCAGCGTATATTAGATGCAATGGAAACAGCTGAAGAGCATTGGCAATCAAAGAATCATGATATTTCTGATCCTCCTCGTAGAAACAAATTTTTTGGAGAACAATATGGATTTGAGCGAGAATTTCAACCAAAAGAGCATGGTGTTGGTAGCAGTACTCAGCGCTACCGTGGAGTCGATATGGCTCTAGGGAAGAAACCCTACATAGCTGATATGGAAGTAGAAAATATGCTTCATGGAGCTTTGTTTTTAGGTGAACATCCACGAGCTAAGGTCATAAACATAGATACCTCCCAAGCTCAAACAGCTTGTGGGGTAGTAAGGGTAATAACTGCAGAAGATGTTCCAGGTAAAAGAATCATAGGGCATATAATTCCTGATTGGCCTGTATTTATTGCCGAAGGTGAATCAACAAAATACATAGGAGATGTTTTAGCAATGGTGGTTGCTGATTCAATGATTCATGCTAGGGCTGCTCTAGAAAAAATAAAAATTACATATGAGGTTCTTGAACCAATAGATAATCCTGAAAAAGCATTAGCTGAAGATACTGTGAAAATTCATGAGAAAGGTAATCTTTTAGGACATACATTCTTTGGTAGAGGAGATGTTAACGAAGCACTAAATAAATCCAAATATGTAATAAAACAGCAATTCAAAACACAACGTATAGAACATGCTTTCCTGGAAGTTGAAAGTAGTCTTTCAATCCCAACAGAAAACGGTGTTCATGTATACAGTCAAGGACAAGGTGTGCATGAAGATCAACGACAGATTGCTGAAGTATTAGGATTAAAGAGTGAAGACGTAATCGTAGAACTTGTTACTACTGGTGGAGCTTTTGGAGGGAAAGAAGATCTTTCATGTCAAGCCCAAACAGCTGTAGCTTCATTTTTACTAAAGAAACCAGTAAAGACTGTACTTACTAGAGAACAATCCCTACTCATGCATCCAAAACGCCATCCTATGACAATGAATTATGAAGTAGGAGCTGATGAAAATGGAAAACTTACAGCTGTTAAATTAAGACTCACAGCAGACTCTGGAGCTTATGCCTCAGTTGGTGCAAAAGTTGTTGAACGAGCAGCAGGGCATTGTTGTGGCCCTTATTATGTTCCACATGTAGATGTTGATGCAAAATCTGTATACACTAACAATCCTCCTTGTGGGGCGATGCGTGGATTTGGTGTTAATCAAACTTCCTTTGCAATTGAATCTTGCTTGAATATGATTGTTGAAAAAATGAGGGAAGATGGAATTGATATTGATGATTATGATATAAGAGAAAAGAATATTCTCAAAGATGGTCAACGATTTGCAACCGGGCAAAAGATGACAAAAACTGTCATTGGAATGCAAAAATGTCTTGATGCAGTAAAAGATGTATACAAGAAATCAAAAGTTCCAACAGGTATTGCTTGTGGGATAAAGAACACTGGAATTGGCAATGGACTTGAAGACACAGGAAGGGTGCTCATCAAGGTTCTTGAAAAAGAACAACTTGAAATCCTAACCGGTTTTACAGAAATGGGACAAGGATTGTTTACAGTAATTACTCAGGTTGTTACTGAACTTACTGATATTCCACCAAGTCAGATGAATGTTAAATCCATTAGTTATCCAACTACAAAATGTGGTATGACAACAGCATCAAGAGGTACTGCTCTGGATACGATGGCAGCAAAGTTTGCTGCAGAGAAACTAGCACTGGCACTTCAATCAAAATCACTAAAAGATTTAGCAGGTAAAGAATTTCATGGAGAATACATTACTAACTTTACTGTCAAACCAGGAACAAAAGTAGATAATCCTGTAACCCATTTAGCATTTAGTTATGCAGTACAAATGGCTTTTCTTGACGAAGAAGGTAATCTTAAGAAGATAATAGCCGCACATGATGTTGGAAAAGCAATTAACCCCATGGCCTGTGCTGGTCAGTTTGAAGGAGGTGTTCATATGGGCCTTGGACATACTCTCTCGGAAAGCTTTCCGACAACCAGAGGAGTACCAGATTCTTTGCGAATGAAGGATCTCCAAATAGTTAAAGCTAAAGATACTCCCGAGGTTGAAGTTATTCTAATCGAAGTACCTGAGGACATAGGTGGTTTTGGATCTAAAGGTGTTGGGGAGATTGGCCTTGTTCCTACAGCAGGAGCCGTTGCAGGTGCTCTACACAAGTTCGATGGTAAGACTCGTTTCGAACTTCCAATAGCACGAAAATAAGCGAAGATGAAAAAACGAAAAAAAAATTTAAAAAAGTCGAAGAATACAAACTAGATTTATTCATATTCTTGAAAGATATGATTCTTATTCCAGGTGCATTATGGAACGATTCTAGTTCCTGTTTCACCTTTTAAAGCCCGACCAATGTTTTCAGGGTTAGTGATTAAAGCTTCTTTACCACCTTGCTCTATGAATTGAACTATGGCTTTAATTTTTGGTTCCATTGAACCTTTAGCAAAGTGAGTTCCTTCATCTAGGTATTTCTTTGCTTCTGCAACTGTCATTTGGTCTAAATCTACTTGGTCAGGTTTTCCAAAATTCAATGCAACTTTCTCTACAGCTGTCGAAATCAGAAGCATATCAGCATCAATTTTGTTAGCTAGGAAGGCAGATGCAAAATCCTTGTCTATAACTGCAGCAGTTCCAATGACACCATCTTCAGTTTGAATAACTGGTATCCCACCACCACCTACAGTGATTGTTATTACACCAGCAGCTATTAAAGCTTTAACAGCTTCCAATTCCATTATTTCCACAGGTAATGGGGAAGCTACTACTCTACGCCAACCACGACCTGAATCTTCAACCACATTCCATCCTAATGATTCCTTCCTTTGTTTTGCTTCATCAGCTTCCATGAAGGTTCCTATAGGTTTAGCAGGTGCTTGGAATGCTGGATCATTTGGGTCTACTCTGACTTGAGTTACTACAGTAGTTACAGGTTTGTCAATTCCTCTGTTTTTGAGCTCGTTTTGGATATTTTGCTGTAAGGCATAACCAATGGCACCTTGGCTGTCAGCTCCACAAACATCTAGAGGGAGTTCATGCATACCTTCTACTTTGTGAGCAATTTCACTTCGTCGTAAAATAAAACCAACTTGAGGTCCATTACCATGTCCTATAGCTATATCCCAACCAGCTTCAATCATATCTACTAGGTGAATTGCTGTTTCCTGAGCAGCTTTATATTGATCTTGTACTGTTTGATGATGCTTGGATTTGATGAGGGAATTTCCACCAATAGCAACAACTGCTACTTTTTTCTGTTCTGACATTCGTATCACCTATCGCATAGTCAGAGCCATAACAGCTTTCTGTGCGTGCATCCGATTTTCAGCTTGATCAAAGACCACTGATTGAGGACCATCCATTACTTCACTAGTAACTTCTACATCTCGATCAGCGGGAAGTGGGTGCATATAAATCGCATCCTTGTCAGCTAGAGCCATTTTCTTCGAATCAGTAATCCAATGCTTATATTTATCCTGAATCTTTTTACCTTCTTCTGGATCCTGTGTAGTGAGTAAGGGTCCCCAGGACTTAGCGTAAACAATATCTGCATCTTTGAAACCTTCTTCCATACTATCAACTACCTCAAATTTGCCACCATATTTATCAGCCTGTTCTTGAGCTTGTTTCATGATCTCAGGCATCAATTTAAATTCAGGTGGATGTGCCAGGGTGACGTCTAGACCAAAGCGAGGCATCTGAAGAATCAAAGATTGTGGAACAGAAATTGGTTTCAAGTAAGATGAAGCATAAGCCCATGAAACAACTATCTTCTTTCCTCTCAAATCACGACCTTTTTTCTCAATAATAGTCATGATATCAGCTAGACATTGGTGAGGATGATATATATCACACTGCATATTCAAAACAGGTGATCTTGAAGCTGAAGCCACGTGGTTTATGTACTTGTTTCCTATTCCCCAATCACAATGACGAATGGCTAAACCATCATAATACCTTCCAAGGATTTCCCCAAGTTCTTTTTCAGTATCTCCGTGAGAAACCTGAGTTGTACGACTCTCCATGAAAGTAGCTTGTCCTCCTAGTTGAGCCATTCCTGATTCAAAGGAAGCACGGGTTCGTGTACTTGAGAAGAAGAATAGCATACATAGAGTTTTATCTAGAAGTAAAGCATGTCTTTCACCTAAAGCTCTTCGCTTCTTAAGATCCCAAGCTACATCTAAGATAGTATCTACTTCTTCTTTTGTGAAATCAAGGTCGCCTATTAGGTCGCGACCACGTAAATAAGATTGCATTTTTTACACCTATTCCTCTGCACCTAAAACCAGAGCTATAAGAGCCATTCGCATTACTACACCATAAAATCCTTCTTGCCAGTAACGAGCCCAACGGGTTTGATCCACATCAGGTGGTATATCATCCATACGAGGTAAAGAGTGCAGTAATATTGCGCTTGATTTTGCTTTAGTTTCAAGTAGTTCTTTGGTTATTTGGAATTCTGGGGGAGTTAGTGCAACATCACCATCTCTTTCATCTCGGGATTTGGTGTAATCGGGTTGGACTACAGGTTCAACTAGAATTACATCTGCATCAGCGATAACTTCACGGACATCATCTGTTTCTATGAAGTTCAAACTGTTACGTTTGAAGTCTTCACGGTATTCATCAGGTAGTTCCATATCTTTTGGAGATACGAAAGTGATTGGGCAGTCAAACTGAGTTAAAGCATGACCAAGTGAGTGCATGGTTCGCATTCTCATATCACCTACAGCTACCCATTTCAATCCGTCGATTCGACCTTTTTCACGAAGGACGGTATAGAGATCAGTAAGGATCTGTGTAGGATGTTCACCCCAACCGTCTCCTCCATTGATTATCGGAACACTTACCCATTTGGCTGCTTCTTTTGGAGCGCCTTTCATGAAATGTCTCATAACGATGACATCTCCGTAATTTTCGAGCATTTTGAAGGTATCCTTGATGGATTCCATATAAAAATCACCTGCACGAGTCATTTTGGCGTCAGAAAATCCTGTCACTTTACCACCCAATCTAAGCATGGCTGATTCGTGAGCTAAACGAGTTCTGGTTGAAGGTTGGTAAAAAGCTGTAACCATAATTTTTTCTTTTAATAAATCAACATTTTTCCTGTTACGAGCTATTGGTTCTAGTTTCCTCGCAACTTCAAAAATTCTTTCAAATTCGTGACGTTCAAAATCTCTTAATGAGATAATATCTCTTCCTTTAAAACTTCTCATAATTTATCTCCTCGATAGTTAATGAATAATTATTAGTTAAACTAATTCTTGTTGCTCTCCCCATACTAAATTTTCTTTATAAACATTCTTTTTAGCCACAAAAATGGGTTTAGAAACGGTATCACACTTAATTTCTTTAATGAAGTATCGAACTAAAACATAGATAACTTTTATTTATTCTATAGTTAATGAAAAATCAGGAAAGGCAATTTTATGTATGATCTCGGTTTGATAAATGGGAAAGTATATCGAAATGGGCAATTCACACTGTTAGATGTTTATATCAAAGACGAGGTCATAGCAGAAATTGCTTCTCCAAGTATGGAAGTTCCTTGTAAAAGAACTGTGGATTGCACCAATAAACTAGTTATGCCTGGTTTTATTGACCCTCATGTTCATATCAATCTTGACTTAGGAGAATTCAAAACAAGTGATAATTATGAGAGTGCTTCAAAAGCAGCTATATTTGGAGGGATTACTACTTTTATAGATTTTATTGAACCAATTAACTATGTAAAGGAATTCGATGAAAAACTGAAGCAAAAACATAAGGAAGCTGAAAATTCCTTTATTGATTACAGTTTCCATACAACAGTTGGCAACTTCAAAGATGATGTAGAACAACTGGTCAAAAAATCATTCGCAAACGGTATTCCTTCTATTAAGCTTTTTACAACTTATTCTGAATCAAATCGTAAATGTTCCTATGAAAAAATTCAGGAATTCCTTGAGAATTCTAGATTAACTGACTCATTGATTTTAGTTCATGCAGAAAATGACGAAATGATTCTCAATTCTACTGTTGATGACACTCTTGCTTTATATGAGAGATCAAGACCAGCTGAATCAGAAAGAGAAGAAATTGAGAAATTAGCAAGTTTAGTAGCTGAAATCAAAGGAAAACTCTATTTTGTTCATGTAACTTGTGGTTCTTCAATTGAGATGTTAAATGAAAAATACTCTGAGATTTTAGAAAGTAATATCTTCATAGAAAGTTGTCCACACTATTTCTATCTCAATAAAGATGTTTATGAAACAGAAAATGGAAATTTATTTCTTCTAGCACCACCTCTCCGTTCAACAGAAGAACAAGAAAAATTAAAGAAAAATATAGCTACCATAAATACCGTCGGGACAGACCACGCTCCATTTAAGAAAGAAGAAAAAATGACATATAATAAAGTAAGTCAAGTACCTAAAGGGATTGGAAGTTTAGAATATAGTTTTTCACTTATGTATAATCTCTTCGGAGAAAGTATTGTCGCTAAATATACAATTAATCCTGCAGTAATTCATAATCTCTTTCCAAAGAAAGGAATTATCCAAGAAGGTTCTGATGCTGATTTTGTAATTTTTAACCCAGAAGAAAAATTAATCATTGATTCAGGTCGCTCACAATCAGATTATAGCCCCTACGAAGGTTTAAAAATTACAGGAGTGGTTGAATCGACTATTCTAAGGGGAAATTTTCTTGTTAAGGATAGACAATTAGTTGGTATTACAAGAGGGCAATTTATTAGAAGAAAATAAATTAAGGTTTAATGACTGTTCTAAAATCAGCTTTGAACTCCTTCAAGCTATGATGAACTTCATTGATAGATTCAGCTTCTAAGGGGACTGTTTTAGTTACTACTTTGCTTAAATCTAATTTTCCCTGCTCTGCAAGATCTAGCAGAAACGGTAGTTCAGATAATAAATGATCAGAAACACCAATTATCTCTTTTTCTCTGCAAATTGCTTCATATGAACTGATATCGAATGTGTTTGCAGTGATACCAACTAATCCCAATCGACCAAATCGGGCTAGTGATCTAACTCCTTGATCCATTGTTAATGAAAGTCCAATCAGCTCCAAAGCGACATCAACACCCTCACCATCTGTTAATTTCATTATTTTTTCTACAGGATCATCTATCTTAGCATTTATTGGAACAGCTCCCATTTCTTCAGCTGTTACAAGTTTCTCCGAATCAATATCCACTGCATAAATTTCTCTAGCTCCAAATGCTATAGCTAATTGTAGAGCAGATATACCCAACCC
>JAUWJS010000130.1 GCA_030607575.1 Candidatus Heimdallarchaeota archaeon
CTGATGAAATTGTGAAAAATCTTGACTAATTCTACACTAAAGTGACTTAGTTAAGTTAGTAGTTATTTCATTCATTTTATTTACACAAACTGAAATGTGTCCTTCTTTAGGAAAAAATATCGCTTCACAGTTTGGAATTTTCTGTGCCAAATACTTTCCAACAGAAATTGGTACAGATTTATCAAAAATTCCTTGCCATAAATAAACTTTAACTTTAGAAGAAATATCTTCAAGTTTGAAACCCCAAGATTTGAAAATCAATTTTCGATCATACATTGTTCCCTTGATTCCTGATCTTCCAACTTCTCTCATTCTTTCACAGAGCATATCCATCACTTTTGGTCTTTTCAATAATTTCTTATCAGGTTTTGAGAAATTCTTGATTACATGACTAAACATTTTTTCTCTAATTCTTGATTCATCGTTGGATTTCGTGTGTCTAGTCATTTTAAACCAGAGAAAAGTTCTGAAGAGAAAAGGTAATCTTCTGTTAACGAAAACAAGTTTTTTACTAACTCCTTCCAATTTTACAGTATTTTTGTCAATTTGACACGTACTTGCTATAATCCCCACAGATTGACATCTTTTGGGAATTTTATATGCGCATCCTAAGACATAAGGACCTCCAGCACAAACTCCAAGAATCGAAAATTTTCTTAAACCTAATGAATCTGCTAAATCCTCAACATCCTCTGACCAATCTAGTATTGTTCTACCTTTTTTAAAATCAGATAATCCAAAACCTGGACGGTCTATTGAAATTATTCTAGCGGTTTTTTCTGATAATCCTAATTCTGATAATTTAGCTTCAGTTCTAGTACCGGGATTTCCGTGAAAATAGAGAATAGGTTTTCCTTCAGAATCACCAAATTCTGCAAAACCAAGCCTTCTTCCGTCTCGAAGTTTGATTATTTGCGAAGTTTTATCTCTAACTTTTCCCATAGCTTACCTAAGGAGAGCTATTAATAAAACTTTTCTAGATGGAAGTTTCTTCTAATAATTTTTCAGCTAGATAGTTCTAAGGCGAGGAGTAGAACCTTTTTATATATAATGAAAAAATCAGTCGTATGGTTAGACATCCAAAGAGTGAATATGCTCTCGAAAATGAAACAAAGAAGAGGTTTATAGACTTACCAAACGGAGCTAAACTTCGAGTAATTACTCTAAAGGCAGATGAAAAGATTGATGAAACCAAGGATATTGTTTTCTATTCTGGATATATTTCTTACATCTTTCTCTGGAGAGAATCTATAAAACTTCTAAGAAAAAACCATAATATAATTTTCATCGAAACTAGAGAAAAGGAATTTTCCTCTTTCCCCCCAGATAATGTTGTGTATGACGTCGACACTTTAGGAGAGGATTTTGTACAATCTTTAAAAGAACTTAAACTTAAGCCAGAAGAATGTGTTGTGACTGGATCTTCAATAGCTTCAGTAGGTGTCCTTGAAGCGATGAGTAAATATGATGTTCAACCTTTTCTATCAGTTCACTCATCTCCACAGAAGACATACAAAGAAAATAACAAAATTAAAATCTTACCAAAATTGTTTCCTCATTGGTTCGTCGCACTAGTTAAGCCCTTCGTATATCTGAGTTATAAAATCAAATTCAGAAGAGATAAAGAATCAGGTGTAAGTAGAATTCATACCTTAAGAAGAATGTTACAAAAAAGTAGTTTGCAATGGATGAAGAAAATAAAATCCTTTATGCCAGACTATGAAATGACCAGAGAAGCTGTAAAAAATATAAAATCACCTGTGATTATTGTTGGAGCTCAAGATGATCCTGAACATGATACAAGTTCAATCAAGGAAATTGTCGAATTAATCCCTGGGGCAAGATTTAGACCTGTACCTTTGAAGAACGATACTCATAGTGAAGCTTATGCAAAAATAATTTTAGAAGAAATAAATCAACTTACTTAATTCTTCAGCTGACATTTTTATGTATTTATGATGTTGGAAATATATTCCACAATCGTTTATAATTACTTAGCTAGAGGCTGTTTACCCTGAAAATATTTATAAATAAGATGTGCTCCTCTCCAATCGAACAATAATGAAATTGAAACTTATGGTTGACTCCACTTCCACTATACCTCTAGAATTTTCAGTGGAGCACAACATTGGTATGTTGGAGGTACAAATATCAACCGATGAAGGATATAAACGTGATTTAACTGAAATTGATTTAGTCGATTTTACTAATACCTTTCATTTAATTGAACCAGTTCCAACAACAAGTCTCGCATCTCCAGCTGATGCTTTAAACATTTTTGAAAAAGCTAAGAAAGAAGGTTTTACTGAAATTCTTTATCCTTTTATGACAACTAAAATTTCTAACCAAGTCAACTCTGCTAGATCTGCAGAGAAAAGAATTAGAAAAGAAATGAAGATTCATTTTTATTCTACTGATTACGCATCTTCCAGTCAAGCAGTCTTTATACTCTATGCAATGAAAATGATAGATGAGGGTAAAAGTACAGATGAAATTATACAGTTTTTCGATAAAGTTAAACCCTTCATTTATACAATTGGAGTATCTAGAGATTTTTTAACATTGTTTAGAACTGGAAAAATCAAGAAAAAAGTTCATTTTTCTTTACTTACAAAGATTCTAAACTTGAAACCTATCAGCGATATTCCTATAGATCAAGGAGTTGTAGGATTTGGAGGAGGCATTGGCTTTAAGGGATCGATAAAGAAGATGATTAAGCAGATCAAAGAAATTACTGATTCTGACACAAAATATGATATTATAATTTCACATTCAAATGATATTGAAAAAGCAGAATATCTAAGTAAAGAAGTTAAAAAAGTAAGACATATAATTAGTGAAATTGTATGGATGATTCCACCTTCAGTTGTATGTTCAATTGGTAAAGGAGCAGTTATGGTAACTGTTTATCCAAACTATGAAAGCTTTAAAAGCTGAAATAGAAACTTGTATATAATGAGTAAAAAAGAAAAAGAATCCATTTTTCGTTTAAAAATGGTAGCAGAATTTGAGAAAATAGCTGCTAAGGAAATGATTACAGTATCAGATAATTCTCAAATTAAAATTCTAAAAACCAAGGTCAAAAATACAAAGAAAAATAGTTTCAATCTTATCGTTATACCTGGCTGGGCTTCAATCGTTCTCGGGTGGGATGATTTTTTAATGAGAGCTAAAGATTACTTCAATGTTTATTATGTGGAAACAAGAGAAAAGAAATCAAGCATTCTAGCAAAGAAATCAAAATATACAGTTGATAGAATTTCTTCTGATCTAGGAGAAATAATCGAAATTTCTAAACTAGATCCAGAAAAAACTATTTTCTTTGGTTCTTCGTTTGGAGCTATTGTAATAGCTGATGCCTTATGCAAAAAGAAGATTGATCCTTTTTTGACAGTTCTAGTAGGACCTCCTGAAAAAATAGACATGCCTCCAATCTTTAGATATTTGCTTTTCATTGTACCTGCCTTTATTTACCGTTTATTTGCCCCAATAGGTAAATTTTGGATTAGAAAATCTAAAAGTGAATCACCTGAACAAGCTGCTAAATACATAAGAGTCATAGATGAAGGTGATGCAAAAAAATGGAAAAAATTCTGCATGAGATTGGCATTTGACAAATATTGGGATACTTATGCAGGAATTGAGAGTAGAGTGCTTGTTGTAGATGAAAGTGAAGATAAATTGCATCGTACAAAAATTTCCAAAAGAATAGCTGCTAGTATTAAAAATTCAGAACTTGTTGATTTTAAAACAAATGAATTCACCCATTCTGCAGGGATCGCAGATTTTCTGTATGAAAAAATTTTCAATTAAAATAGTACATTCTTCTAATTTGACAAAAGCAACATGATCAAGGGTTTCTCCTTCAATATGAACACAAACAGATTAAGAAATTTGTTCAAAATGAACCATAATAATCGATTGAATTTAAATTGAGCACTAAATAGATTTTCAGACTTCAAAGAAAAATTTGAACAATAGAGATAGATAAAAAGATTTTTTATTCTGATGATGTTTTAGCTATTGTGGTAAAATGACTGAAGAGAATAAAACTACAGATTTAGCACAAACCATTTTTGAAGAAGTAATGGATGAAATTGAAGAAGAAATATTTGATGGATTAGGAGAGTTGATCTTTGAAGAGAGACTTAAAACTATTGTAAAGCAAATTCAAGAAGCTGTTTGGGATCAAGTTGCAGAAACCATTCCTGAAGATATCTCTGAAGATATGACTGAAGTTAAGAAGTTCATAATGGGTGAAAAAATAGCTAGAATAGTAACTAAAGATGCAAAAACAAAACTAGCTGATTTAGTATCTGAAATAGTTGAGAAAACCTATGAAGTTCTCTATGAACTAAGAAATGAGATTATAGAAGAAATTTACGAAGAAACAGAGATTGAAAAGAAAGAGGAAGAAGAGGAGTAAGTTTCCTCTGATTTTTTTAAGTAATTATAACTGCAGTTTGATCAGATAATTCGTTCAACTGTTCTTCTTTTCTTATGAACTGCATATCTTATAATGAAAGTAACCAAAGGTATCAACAAAATACTAAAACCATTTCGAAATTCATTAATTACTGGTACATTTATGATTGTGTTGTAGGATTCAATGTATGAAGAATTATCAATAAACAGCCAATCCTGTCCTATATGCTCTAGATAAATTGTATTATTTAGTATCGATATGTTATTTGAGTTAGTAATACCGATTGCACTCTTTAGTAGTGTATTGTTAAAGAAATAGAAATCAGTACTATTCTCAACACTGCACCAAGCTTCGATTAATGTGTTGTCTTCCATAATAACCCCATTAACTTCACGCATGACAGCTCCACCACCTATCTGTGTATTGTTGATAATCTTAACATCCGTATAAGTGGTCTTATCAAAAGGATGGACAAAGAATCCTGTTATCTGAGAGTAGATTATATTTCCTTTTGCTGTAATATTGGAGTAGGAATAGATTTCAACACTATCCCACAGATTGAAGAACGTGTTGTTTTCTATAGTAACATTCGCTGACATACCCGCAATTTGGAGCTCAGTACCTTCAACTAGAACGTCATTAAAGAAAGTATTATTCAATATCCACAAATTGGTCGAAGAGGAAGATGTAAGAATTTTACCTCCATTTCTAAGCTCGCAATTACGTACAAGAATGTCATCACTACCACCAAATTTTAACGATTCTACCCATGGACCAAATTCCTGTACAGTGGTCAAAGGAAGACTTATTTTGCATTCTTCTAAAGTAATATTATTGCTGTAAACAAAATCTACAAGACTTATTTGTTTACTGCCAATCATTTCTATCTGTGAATTTTTTATGAAGATGTTATTAGATTCTCTTATTTCAATTTTGGATGTAGTATTCACAAAAACATCTACCATTGAAATGTTTGTTGCACGCATTATAAATGCACCATCAAAATTATAGATCCGCGTATCTCTGAAATTTAAAGAGGAATCATACGCAGAAATAAACCTACCATAGTTATGATTGTAAGGAGATGTACTTCCATCAATTGTTACATTTTCCAAGGTAATCTTACCATTATCAACGTAGAAAAGACGAGTTTCATTTTGCATGAAATAGAAAGCGCAATTACGGATAATAAGTTCCCCATAAACATTGAAAACTGAAGAAAAATTACAATAAAAAGTAGTATTTTCAAAAATTGTTGTATTTCCGACATCTACCAAGATAGTTTCATTAATTATATTTTCATTTTGAAAATTGATAAAATTATGATTAGTGTTAATTTCAATTACTTCGATAGTATTTTTCAAATTTGTAGCCAAGTTCATAGAATCTGAAGTCTGTGAAGAAATCAATATTAGTGTTGTAAGGAGTATTAGAATTAATGCCTTAGATTTCATAATTCTTCATTTCCCATAATAAAATAGAATCATAACATTTAAACAATTTAGAAATTAAATAGGAAAAATACTGAAAAATATGAAAAACAATAGACCTTGAGTTATTATACTAACTTCTTTTCGCACAATAAGTTTTTAAGAAAATTATTTCTAATTCTTTTGTTGAGTTAAAATTTATTCTGCTGCTTTTGAAATGAGTATAAGCTGTCCTAAATGTGATAATTCAATTATGCTTCAAGGTCCTGTCAGAAAAGTACATTGTAATGCTTGTCAAAATGACATAGATATTCCAGTTAA
>JAUWJS010000155.1 GCA_030607575.1 Candidatus Heimdallarchaeota archaeon
CGACCCCTGTTAGAATAGGAGTAGCTGAAAGTGGTGTAATGGAATAGTTTACAACATCTACTCCTTGTACTGAACCTATGTATAACAATTTAAGGTCTTTATCAATTTCTATATTTTGAATTTGAACGTCAGTTAAACCTATCTCATCAGTATAGACTGTCTGATTAGTCAAATCATCTAATTGTATTAGTGCCAATCCTTCTGGAGCATTTGTAAAAATCAGATTATCTTCTTCTGAAATAGCCAAAGCAACGTGACCAGGAGGACCAAATATGTGGTCAAATTCTGGTGTATCTACACTAAACGTTGTAGTATCACCTATACTTGCTTCAAAACTAGCAAAAGTAGAAGTTGATGAATTGATAAATAAAACTGATGTTAACATTAAGAATAAAGTAACTAAGGTTAATTTCTTTTTCATACATTAACAATTTAATACAAAATTATAAATAGATTCTTTGAGGCTAGAAAATGATTCTCACTATTCTGATAATAGACCTCTATCTACTAGGAATTGCTTATAATTTACATCCTTAATATATGATCTCAATTTAATTTCTATTTTGATAACATTAGTTGCTGAACTAATGATTAATTGATTATTAAATATCCCTTGTTTGTCTATTCTAATATGGAAAGATTTTTTATCTTGATTGAATCTTTCCTCGAACTCACTGTAGAGCTGCATTTTTTGTTCTTTTGAGAGTTTAGATACTATATGTTCGAGAATTTTAGTAATTAACTTCTTAGTATTAAATGAAGTTACCACATATTCAATTGGATTTTCATATCCTCCCTCAAGTTCTTCTACAACTATTTCTGTTTCTTCTATAAGTTCATCAGGAATGAGATTTTCTAGTGCCTCCATATTCTTATCAAAATTTTCAGTAGCATGAACTGAAAAACTACATTCAACTTTGCTAATAGTGATGTCCATGTTATTCCCTTTTTTTTTCTTAAAATTAGGTAGTAATGTAAAAAAGGAGATAAATTAGAGGTCAGTTGCCTCTTCGTCCATGTCTTCTTAAAGATGGTCTGACTTTTTCAGCACCTTTTCCTTTTGTTCGGAGTCCCCTTGATTTCTTACCAGCACTTGTCAATCCCCGATGAACTCTTCCTCTATGAACTGGGTTCTTGAGATAAACTATGTCATCGCCACGATATTCTCTAATTGAAACCCAGCTAGTTCTTGGATCTTTTGCAATAACAGGATGTTGAGGATCTATTAAAATCACTTCAAAGAATTTGTGTCTTCCATCTTGACCTACCCAATAAGAGTTTAGAACTTCAAGATTGGAATATTTTCTTGCCACTCTTTCTTCGGCTATGAGCTTAATGCTTTTCTTAGGAGTTATTTTGTTGACACCCATATTACGAGACTTTCTTCCTCTTACAGGTCTTTTCTTTCTCCTTCCACCTCTCCTGACTTTAGCTCTTACAACTACATACCCTTGTTTAGCCTTATAACCAAGAGTTCTTGCTCTATCAAGTCTTGTTGGTTTTTCAACTCTTTCAGTAACCCCCTCTCTTCTCCATTGAATAAGTCTCATTCGCATTAACGCCTTAAACTCAGGTGTATCGCGATTTCTCCAAAATTCGCCAATATACTTATACATACTTTTGGTCATGATTATCACCTAACGATTCCCGGGTGGACATCTCGTCGGTATGTTCCCAAACAAAGAATTAGTTTTAAAAGTTGTGATTTTGATTATTTTTTATTAAAAGAACATATAAAGTACTTATCCCCTCTCATTATGACTGTACATGGCTGCGTCAACTGATATCAAGAGCTTTGATTTTACTTATGTTATAATATATACTTCAGCAATTTTAGGAGCAGTAGTTGGAGGTTTTGCAATCTGGTTGTTTATTTCAGTATTCAAAGGTGGAAATTTCCCGTTTGTTACCAATGACAGATCTGCATTCATTGCTTTGGTAATTTTAGGAACTACAATGTGTGCATTGGTCTACCCAATCAGAGCTTCATTGTTTAAGAAATTTAAGTGGCTGAGTCCATTTACTTTATCAGCGATATTTCTAGGTACCTTGATTGTTCTATTTGTTATTCTATACCTAACAAATATACTCAATTCAATTATAACAAGTGATAAAATTGCTATGATTATATTAGGTTCAATTATTTTATTGAAATGGATTTTGGCTACTGTAAGCTTGTTTGTACAGAAAGAATAAACTTGGGGTTTTTATATCTAAAAGTCTATTTTTTATGAATAAAATTGCCTAGTATCTTGGAGAAATTACGTATATTGGGTGAAGCAGCTAAGTATGATTTATGTGCATCTACAGCTTCTCCTCGAGTACATCCCCAAGGAACAATTGGTAAGGCTGTATCTACAGGAATCTGTCACTCTTTTCTTCCTGATGGTCGTTGCATAAGTTTACTTAAAGTACTAATTACTAATCAGTGTATACACGATTGTGCTTATTGCATTAACTCAACGAAAAACAGAAAAAAATTCAAACATTCAGTTACTTCCTTTGAACCTGAAGAATTAGCAAAATTAACAATTGGATTCTACATAAGAAATTACATTGAAGGACTGTTTTTAAGTTCTGGAATAGGTAAAAGCGCAAACTGTCAAGCTGAAATAATGCATGAAGCTCTCCATGTCTTACGGAATAAATATAAATTTGATGGATATGTTCATGCTAAAGTCCTCCCAGGTATAGGGAAGGATGAACTTTTTAGAATCGCAGAGTTAGCAGACCGCGTAAGCATAAATGTTGAATTGCCAAACAAATCTCGTTTCAGTGAAACTTGTTCAACCAAAGATTTCAATTCGGATATAATTAAAGTAACTAAATTTCTCCCAGAAATGAGGAAGAAAGGAGAAATTCCTGCTGGATATACGACTCAATATGTAATCGGTGCAGCTGAAGAAACCGATAAAGAAATTTTGGATACTGTATTCGATTTTTATTCTGATGAATGGGATTTCAGGAGACAATATTACTCTACTTGCCTTCCTTTAGAGGAAAAATCTCAACCATATCCTCGTTCCTATTTCCTCAGAGAACATAGATTATATCAGATTGATTGGTTAAGAAGAATCTATAAGTTTTCACCTGAAGAGCTTATGAATGTTATAAATGATGATGGTTTCATTCCTCTAAATATGGATCCAAAAGTTACTCTTGCAAGGATGAATACTGAATTTTTCCCAATTGATGTAAATAATGCAACCTATAGTGAACTTATGAGAGTACCCGGTATAGGTCATACTTCTGCCACAAGAATTCTAAAACTGCAACAACAAGGAGTGAAACTTACTAAGAACCAACAACTGAAATCAATTGGCGTTGTTTTAAAAAGAGCTCTACCATTTCTTAAAATTGGTCCAAGGAAACAGCTTACTTTGGATAATTTTGGAACTTCCCAAGGAGGTGTTTAGAAATTTTGTTTGTTTGTAATTTATCTGCAAAAGAATATGTCCAAGCAGCAAGTTTCCACAAGGATTCCAATGAAAATTCAATTGAGAAAGCTGAACTCTTATTGGAATCAAAACCATTTGAGATCACTACAGGTTGTTCGGATTTAGGGAAATTAATTAAAAAAAGAGGAAATGCTGTTCTAAGAGAAGTACATCTTCTATCAGCTTATATGCGACTTAAACCTTATTCAGAAATGGTATTATTAGGCGAGTGTAATCCTGAGCATAATACTTGCTATTTAATAACCAAGTCCTTGGCTAGAAAATTTGATAAATTCGTTATTATTGTTTTCACAGAGAGTACTTTTTCTGTAGCAACAAACAGAAGAAACCTTCCTGCATTTCCTCAGTTTAGGGGTAGTTCCAAGACTGAAGTCATAATCAATGTACGAAAATATGCAAAAGAAACTATCAAAGAAAATATGTCTGAAGATATATTTTTAGAAGATGGTGATTTTCTTTGGGAGAATTATTATGAGACTCAGTTCCTTGAGCAGAGATTGAATGTTAAATTATTTCATAAATTTATTCCCAAATATGCGTTAAAAAAAGCAAACATGAAACTTGAAAAAGAATTTTATGAAAAAGTTGTTGAAAAACGTAGAGAAAAGCATACTTTAGATTTCTTTTTTGATTAAATATCCATATCTCTAGAACTAAGTGATAAAGAAAAATTCAAAAGAAGGACAACCTATTGATGATTGGTTATAATGACATCCTTTGGAATTCATCAAATTGGTGTAGTAAAAATAGAAAAAGAAGCTTGTTATATTGAGATATCTCAGTTATATACTACTGGTTTACGTCATATTGAACAATTCAGCCACATTTACGTCTTATGGTGGATATCGATGAGAGATAATCCTCTGGATAGATCTCAGATGCTAGCCACACCCCCAAAATTGAAAACTTCTATAGAAACTGGCGTTTTTTCTTCTAGAAGTCCAACACGACCCAATCCAATTGGTTTGACCAAAGTCAAACTACTAAGGGTAGAAAACAACAAGCTGTACATAGATAGGATTGATGCGATTGACGGAACGCCTGTACTAGATATTAAGCCATATTTGCCTGGAGATAGCGTTTCTGTTGATGAAATTAAACTCCCAGAATGGTTTGACCACTTGAAGGAAGAATAAGGTTTAGTTTCTTTCTCTCTCTTTTTTTGAGTTTTTATAAGATTATTTAGAAGTATTTTTGATATTATGCAGAAAAGAGCTCAATATTCTAACAACGCATTTTTTGATGAAAGCAAAGTCATTATTATTACTGGGGCCTCCTCAGGAATTGGTAAGGCTGTATCTCTAGCCCTAGTCAAATACAAACCTAAGCTTGTTCTTGTTGCTAGAAGAAAGAAAAAACTACTGCATACTGCAAGTTTATTGAAGAAACATAAAATCAAAACTTTATCCATTGTTGGAGATTTAAGAAATCGAGATGACAGAATGATGATTATAGATCTTACTTTGAAGACATTTGGAAGAATTGATGTTCTAATAAATAATGC
>JAUWJS010000170.1 GCA_030607575.1 Candidatus Heimdallarchaeota archaeon
ATTTATGCTTCCAAAAAGATGATGACAAATGACTGAAAGAGTAGATCTAAGAAATAGGATTAACGTGATGTTATTTCACTTTGATCAAAGATTAGGACCTAGACTACTGTTCAATGTAGCAGAAATACAAGACCCTAGAATAACAGCTTCCTTAACAAGACTTATGGATTTTAATTTTCTTCAAGAAATGAAAGCAATAGTCAATGCAATGGCAAATGTTGTTTATTCAAGCATGTTTTTTTCTATTCCAAATCCAATGGCAAGGGGAGGGGTTGAGCAATTCATGATTTCTTTTGTGATCTTTGACCCAACAATTACAGAATACCTTACAATATCGTCGCTCGAAGAGGAAATGTCAAAAACTATAAGCAAACTCATGATGCTTTCTGAGATGTTTATTATTATAACATATTCTAATCCAATTTTAGAGGATTTTCCTGAAATTGAAACTTGCTTAAATGTGTTAAGAGACAATGCAATAAACATTTTTCAAGAAATATTCTATGGGCAATTTGAAGGCGCTAAGGACGCAACTTCCCAAATTCTCGGGAAAATAGGATATGAAGCAGGAAAACAAGTTTTGCAGCAAGTTCATGAAGGTGAATTTGAAAATTTAAGGTCTTACTTAGATGCAATAGTAGAATCTCCAATTATTTCTAGATGGGGAAATATCAACATACTTCATTTTGATCCAGGAGAGAAAGTAGCAACAATATCACTTGATAGTTCAATTTGGACAGAATCTTTAGGAGTAATTGCTACAAAGACTTGTGCTTTTGTTGAGGGTATGCTTGAAGCAGTCTTCAGTAAAATTCTAGATGAACATATCATCTGTGATGAGATGAGATGTGCTTCGGAATACAGTTACGTAAAGGATTGTATTTTTCAAATAGCTCCAGGTGGATCAGATAGAGAAATCACTTCCCATAGAGAAGATCAAACAATCAGGGAAATGGCTATAGAAGATAGAGAAAAAACAATGGAACACATCAGAGATGATATAGGAGAGCAATTCTACTATGAATTTGATCCAATGATTAGACTAATTCAATTGTTTAACAAAGCACCGTTCATATCCGATCATTTTATTCAAGAAACTGAAGAACAGGTTAAGTTCCTTGTTGTTTGTAACTATTGGAGATACCCAAATGACATAATCTGTAATTCTTGTGAAAAGTGGATTAAAGATTCAAGTAAAGTTCCAATTAACTTGCTTAAGAGTAAACATCGAATATGTGAAATAACATATGAAACAGAAGAAAGTGAAAAGACCTCTTAAAGAGACAAACTAGAATCTATTCATTCAATATTCTTTTTGCATAATCATAAACTAACATATCAGCACAAGCATAAGAGGGAACAAATTTCTCTGCTCTCTCTATCCATAGGGCCAGAAGCTCCTTATCAACTTGGTTCATTGTTATTAGAGTATTCAAAACTTTACTAGGTAGTCTAGCAGCTAACAGAGGATTGTCATTTACTTCCCAAGCAAGTGAATAATATCCAATTGCTACATCTACTTCATCCTTAATTATATGTAGTGTTCCTAGATAAAAATAGGATAATGAAGAGAGAGGAGAAGTTAGTGATAATTCCTGAAAAAAACGAAGAGCTGAATCAATATCACCTCTTTGAATTATATCTAACCCAAGGTTTACCAACTTTTGATATTCAAAATCATATAAACTAATAAAATTCTTAGATGTTGCTTCTTGTTTTTCGAGATTAAGCATGATTACTTTCGATAAAGAGTCTAGAAGTTCAATATATAAGCACCAAAGAAAGTTGTTACCAGTTCTAGATGAAATAGATATAAGTGTCTTAACAAAGTTCTAGACATTATGGCTCTTACAAAGAAAGCAATAATCTTAATTATTTTAGCAAGTTCAGCAGTAGCTGTGACTGCAGTAGTTGTTCCAACAGCTGTAGTTATTGTTAATAAAAATTCAACAATCAATTTCACTCTTTTATATAATGCTGGTGTCATGATAGAAGCTAAGGGTTTGAGAATTTACATTGATCCTTATAATTTGCCAGACAACTATACTGATTATCCTGCGGATGCAGTGCTCATAACTCATGATCATGCAGACCACTGTTCAGATATGATGTTACAGTTAATAGAAAAAGAGGATACACAATTCTTCTTCCCAGAAATCATGACTACTTTCATTACTTTATATAATGGAACAGGAGTAAAACCTGGAGACACTTTTAATATTGGACCTATTGAAATAACAGCCTTCTACATGTATACTTATGCACCTATAGGATATGATTCCAGTCATCCTCAAGAGAGTAATTATACTAGCTACATAATAGATATTGATGGATTCACATTCTTCCATGCTGGAGATTCGGCAAACATTCCAGAATATTCGCAGATAACTGACCTAATTGATGTTGCTCTGTTACCTTTAGGACCAGGATGTCAAACTATGGTAGATCAGGATGTTGTCAATGCTATCGATACAATAAATCCAAGTTATTTTATACCTATTCACTATGCAGAAGGGGCGGATACAATTTTTCTAAATAATTATGGAACAGCTGTAGAAAACTGTGGCTGCGAATTAGTTCATCTAAATTATTTTGAATCAACCAAATTCAAAATATGAATAACCCAAAGAGTAGAACTAGAAATTTATATTCCCCTCTCTTTTTTATTTTTCAAATACCAGTTATAGGTTTCTGTTAGAGCTTTTTCAAAAGTTTTTTTACTAGTAATCCCCAGTATTTTTTCGATTTTCTCCGCATTCACAATCCTAGTTTTTCCCATTTGTTTTACTCTATATCTATCTAATAATGGTTTTTTCTTGAAAAGTTTCCATTGTAGCTCTCCAAAGAAACCAATAAGCATAGCAATGTTATAATTTAGGTAAAAGGAATTAAGTTTTGTTTTACAGATTCTAGCAACTGCTTCAAATAGTTCTTGTCTTGTGATTATATAATTAGTGTGATTGAATATTTCCCCTCTGGTCTTATCGACTTCCTCCATTTTTATCAATGCTTCAACAACATCTTCCACATAACTATAAGAAAAAGTTACTTTTCCTTTGTTGATGAAGGGAATTTTTCGATTACTTTCGGTTAAATAGAATATTGTAGAAGCCCAATGATCTCCTGGACCAAAGATGATAGGAGGTCTTAAGGATGAAGCTTTAAAACCAAATTCTTCTGCGTACTTGAATACTTCTTCTTCTCCCAAATATTTACTTTCCCTATATCCTGGGATCAAATCAACTCTATAAGTTTCATCTATGGGATAATCTGGTAAGTTGAAGCCATAAACACCTGCTGTAGACATATAGATGAATTTCTTTGAACCAGTTTTAATAAACTCATCGAGCAGATTCTTTGTTCCAATGTGGTTTATTCTGTAAAAACTTGGCAATGGTGCAAGATCATCTACAACAGCAGCTAAATGAAAAACTGATTCAACATCATTTAAACAGCCTACCAAGCTTTCTTTCGAATCAAGATCCCCAAAGAAGAAATCTATATCAAAATTATTTAATGTCATACATTTCTCTTTTTCACTGGGAAGAACCAACGCTGATATTCTTTTGTCTGGGTATCTTTTTCTTATCTCTTTCACTAAATTAGTACCAAGGAAACCAGTTATACCTGTTATGAATATTGACATGACAAATGGTAGAATCGACTTTCAGATTAAAAATACTCCTACTAACCAATCCTTTACATAAAAAGAGGAAAGAAAAAGAAAAAATTTTATTCTTTCTTGAATATTTTTCGAATGCCTATCACAATAAGACCTCTTTCTCTTCCAGATAGTTTCTTGTAATCTATCCATTCTACTTCATTTAATATTTTCTTGAAATTTAATTTGTCTGGTTTCTCCTTAGTTGAAAGACTGCTTAATCTTTGGATCATCCACTCGAAGCTTAGAACGAAATTAAATCTAGCCCATACCCAAACAATAAGATCAAAGAATAAAACCGTAACGAATGCAAGAAGCAGAACCCAGTATTCTCCACCTTGACCAAATTGACCACCTAATACATTGACAGCTCGGAATGCTGGATTGAAGATAGCATATGGAACAAGATGATAGATTTGTAAAACGAAAATAGATAATGAAAGAACGCCCCAAATCCTGAAATATTTGACAATAA
>JAUWJS010000182.1 GCA_030607575.1 Candidatus Heimdallarchaeota archaeon
ACAATACCTTCTTTTGTTTTTAAAATCAGAGAAAGATCATCTAGAATCTCATCTTTGACAAATTTCTTATCTAGTTTTATGGTAAGCTTATCAATTTTACTAGGTTTTTCTTTCCATTCAGAAATTTCACCTATTGTAGTTAATAAAGGAGTTAGTTCAAATGGTTCAGTAACTGGAGTTAAAGAAATTTTTTCTCTAATTTCTCTGGATAGTTTAGGAAACCCGAAATTATATATTTTGTATTTTAGAAGAGCGAGAATTCTCAAAACAAATTTTGCTACTCTTCTCTCTTTGAATGCATAAGGATGAGCAATTATTTCCAGAACCGGTGCATCTTCTCTTGAGATCATTAGTGCTTTAATACCAAAAGTATGATCCCAATGACCATGACTTAAAACTAGTGTATCAATGGATTTTGGATCAATATCTAATAATTGCATATTATGACGAAGTACCATACCCTGGTCTCCTGCGTCAAACAGAATTTTCTTATCCTCAAACTCAAATAAGTAAGATAAACCACTAGACGGAATAAAATCACTATCATCTTGAGTTGTATTGTCAACAATATTAGTTAATTTGACTTGCATGTAATTTCAGAAGTTATTGAAATTCTCTACTTATATTGTTATCTCAATGAATTTACTAAATTGGGCTCAAAACTTATAATTCGGAACTGAAATAATATAAGTATGCATAAACTTCCTGGAAAAACCTTTAGGGTAAATAAAGCCTTAAAAGGAACTACTGTTAATGTGGAAGAAAATCGGTGTCCGATATGTCAACATCCAATTGATCCGTCATGGAAGTTCTGCACGAATTGTGGATTTAAACTTCATTCTGATTAAAACGTCCCACTACCTCACTACTCTTTCTACCTTGTCTCTGTAAGTACTAGGGAATTTCGTCTCAGGACAAAAAGGTTTTTATAAGATTAGACAAACGTTATATTTGATGTTATTTCAAGATTGTTGGGGGTTTCTAGTACAGGAATCCCTAGAATAATTGCATTAATTGTAAAATTATTGTCCCGAGACGAAAATAAAGTGATTGAAATGAATGACGAAGAAAAAAAAGGACCAGGAAGGCCAAAAAAATATGCTACTGACGCGGAACGAAAAAAAGCCTATCGTGAGCGTAAGAAGGAAGAAAGACAAACCTGGGAAAAATCACGAGTTAAACGAATAGTCGAATTACAAGAAAGAGTTGGTAAAATGGAAAAAACTATTGATAAGACAACATACGATGATTATCATGTATTTCTTGAGGTCCAAGAGCAGATAAAAGCTCGTTCAGCTAGATATACTCCAAATGAATTAACTGAAATGCCACTTGAGGACTTAGTTAGGATACAAAATGCTCTAGTTTCTAGATATTATGGAAGCTACTATAATCCTATAATTTCTGCTTTGGAAACAGCTGTCATGCCTTCAGTTGATCAAGAATTTGATTTACGCAAATCTGAACTTGGATTAAAAACTCCTGAAGAGAAGCTAGCAAAGAAGTTAGCTAAAACTAAGGATAAAGTGACTCCCAAAACAGATAGAGAAATTGAGGAATATATACAGAAACTCAAAGAAGAAGGTGTTGAGTTAACATCTGAAGACGAAATGGCACTTCGTTCAACTATGGAAAAAAGATCTGGTGAAACTGTGAAACGATGGCGAGTTCTAAAAGCTCCCTATAGAACAGATCAGCTTATTGAGGTCTTTCATGAGTTGATGATGCTTTACAATGTTCAAGCTGAAATATCTAGAAGAGAACGAGATTCTAAACTTGATTCAAGTATCGAAAAGCTTGAAAGAAGACTAGAGGATTTGGAAAAAACCCTTACAGATGAGAAAGAAAGATCTGTCAAAGAAAGCCATGCTAGAAGGAAGGGGAAAAAGGATAGCGGTTGAACCAACACTAACAAATGCTGAATTATGCAATTTTACTGCTTTTTTTCCTCTATTTTAGAGCAAAAGTTATATTTTGATAGTATTATATTCTTTTAGTGATTACATGTCAGTAAGTAGACCAGATGCATTTATCTGTAATAACTGCGGAAAAAGGTTCAACAATGAAGAGAAAAAGACGCTAAAGGAACAAATCGATGGAATTTTCACCACAAAAACTGTATGTCCTGAATGTCTTTCAGCAGATATACGAACTACAATTACTGGGCATAGAGAAGAATAGTCTCTAAAATTTGTATTACGAGAGTAATATACTTATCTTACCTATTCTATAAAAAAGTCCCACTATTTTATTATCATGCAACCAGAGAATCTTGTAGAAGAAATGAATGGTATTCTCTCTAAAATGGATAAAGACTTGAAAAATTTAAATAGAGAATTAGACAAAATCTTGATTAAATATCCAAAGTTCATTGATGACGAGGAAAAAAAGCTGAAATATGCAATGTTCAAATTCAATCATGGAAAATTCAATCATGGAAAATAGATTGAAATCATTGCTATTCTGTTTGTTCAGAGAACTGAACATTGGGAGTTTGTCAGTTCGTCGATTTTTATCTATATTTAGATTTTTTGAGGAACAATTTTTATACAAAGGATATTTGTCATAATTAGAGAAGTTGTATAGGTTTTTCTATGAAAGAAGTAAAGGTTATCATCCCCTCCGAAAAACTAGAGCTAGTTAAGGAATTGGAGGAGAAGCTTGGATTAGTATTCAATGTTATAATATTCGAGAATGTAGTAACAATAAACACTACTTTAGAAAATCAACATACTTCTACACTTCTAGAGGAGCTAAAAGGATTGGGAGTTGGGACCGTTTTTGGTCGCATTACAGTATCTCCTATCGCTTTTGAGATCTCTTCAGATAAAAAGGAATCAAAAGCTCGAGGAAGTGGGATAAGTATCGATGAAATGATTGCAAATATCAAAGGTTTAGCTTTAATGAATCCAACCTACTTAGGATTGATATTACTCGCAGGAGCACTAGCTTCATTTGGACTTATTTATAATAATGT
>JAUWJS010000082.1 GCA_030607575.1 Candidatus Heimdallarchaeota archaeon
ACAGGAATTACAGCTGTTCGAGAGTTTTGTGGTTCAACAAAGAATGATGTATACTTCATCTCAGGCATTTCTCTGACAAAACTAAGAAAAGGTCTATGAATAATTCTAATTGCTTTATTCTTTGTACGTGCAATATTCTTATTCAAAACTTTTGTATGCATCTTATTTGCAGCTAAAACAGTTATTGGAACTTTATTTCTAGTTAGCTCAGCAATATAATTTGCCACATCTCCTTTATCGGTAGATATCACCAAGATATTGTCATTAGCTTTGAAATTCATAGACTTGACACCTAATGCTTGAGTTGGTGACAATATGCTAAAGAACCCCTTTCTATACTCCTTAAGTTCAGTTATTGGGGGAGCATATGCTAATGATTCCGTAACCTTTACAACAGTTTCTTGAAATCGCTTATTTATTTCACTGCTTTTCAACTGAGTTTTACCGACTGCTAGAATATTATTCACATAATCCGCAATACAAACTGTTTCCCCTTGATCAAAATCATCGTGATTCATAATATTCGCAGTTTGAACATCTCTACCTAATGCAATACCTGTGGTAGATTCATGGTCCACTCTTATTATAGGTAATTTTCTAGAATACTCTGTTAATTCTCCTTTCTGAACTTCAATTTCTATAAAATCATCGAAAATAGGATGCTTACGAGTAATATTACCCATTTCTTCAAAGATGTCAAAGAGTGAGTCGTAATCAATCCTTCTTGTATTTACTTGAACCCACATTGAATTGTATGGTAATCTAAGACCATCTAATAATTCCAATGTCTGATTTAAACCGAAAGTTTCAAGCCAATGATTCAGTAGACTAGCTGGATATTGAAATCTTTTCATTAAATCAGCTGATAACAGATCATTTTCTGTGAAGTTCTCTGAAGAATTCATTATGATATGAAATTTCAAAATTTAAGCTTTAAGAATATTATCAAAATAGTGTTACTTTTTATCTCCAAAACACAAAATTGAAAAAAGAGCTAATAAAGTCAAGTTAGAGGTTAATAGATGGAGCAATCTGTTACAGTACGGTTAGCTGAATTAAGTGATATTAATGACATCATTAAGATTAATAGGCTCTGTCTTCCAGAAAACTATTCCTTTGATTTCTTTTATCGTATTCTTTCAGAATACGGTTTTGCATGTGCTGTCGGAGAGGTAGAAGGAAAAGTTATAGGTTATGCGCTTTCCAGACTGGAAAGACCTTTTTCCACTTTCATAGGTTTAAGCGCATCTAAAGGTCATGTGATTTCAATTGCAGTTATTCCTAGTCATAGAAAGAAAGGTTTTGGGACTCAAATTATGAAATATGGGATGCAAAAACTAATTGAACATGGTGTGGATACAATCTACTTAGAAGTTAGAGTGTCTAATGTAGCAGCAGTTGAGATGTATAAGAGATTGGGCTTTTATATTAAAAGAGAGTTTAAACATTATTATAGAGATGGAGAATCAGCCTTTGTGATGGAATGGGGAAGAAAACAAGAATCTGAAGAATCTGAAGAAGCTGAAGTTTAGTTCTTTTTTTATTGTTTTCACTAAGTCGATTCTATATGATAATGAAATATATATAATGAAATATGTATAGTAGAAATAATCAAAATGACTCTCCATTACTTAGATGAACCTTCAACCTCAGCTGATATTTACTCCTTCTTAGCTGATGAAATTAAAGATTGGTTTACATCTAAGTTTCCTGGAGGGTTCACTCTTCCGCAGCTTTATGCTATACCTTCTATCCATCATAGAAAAAACACACTAGTATTCAGCTCTACGGGATCAGGTAAAACCTTTGCAGCTTTTCTTTCAGCTATAAATGAGCTGTTTTTAGAAGCAAAGAAAGGCAATCTAAAAGATGAGATTTATGTTTTATATATCTCTCCACTTAAAGCTCTTGGGAATGATATCAGAAAAAATCTCGAAGAGCCATTACAAGGAATCCAAGAGTTAGCAGCTGCAAATAATCTAGTAACACCTAAGATAAGAGTAGGTGTGAGAACTGGGGATACAACTCAAGCAGAAAGAACCAAAATGCTCAAAACCCCACCGCATATTTTGATAACTACTCCCGAGAGTTTGGGACTTATATTAACATCTCCAAAGTTTTCATTGCACTTAAAGAGTGTTCGTTGGTTGGTGCTGGATGAAATTCATGAAGTTAGTTCGAATAAAAGAGGAGTAATGCTTTCACTCTTTCTTTCGTATCTACAGCAAGAAGTTGCAGAAAGGGAAATCACTAGAATTGGCCTGTCAGCAACTCAAGCTCCCATAGAGGAGATCGCTAGATTTCTAGTGGGAAGCAAAGATAGCTCCCAGGAAAAAGATTGCTATATAGCCAGTCTTCCCCCGCAGAGGAAACTTGACTTGGAAGTAAAGAGTCCAGTTAATGATATAATCCATACTCCTTACGTTATTATTCAAGAAGGAATATACGCTATCTTAGCTGATTTAATCTTAGATCATGAAACATCTATCGTTTTCACAAACACACGAAGAGGGGCCGAGAATGTAGCTTTTCGATTAAAGGAATATCTTGGGGATGAATATGCTTCTTCAATTGCTGTTCATCACTCTAGTCTTTCTAGAGAAATCCGCTTAGATGTTGAAGATAGATTGAAGAATAATGAATTACTTGCAGCAATAACTTCGACTTCTCTTGAATTAGGTATTGACATAGGAAGTGTAGATCTTGTATCTCAAATAGGGTCACCAAAGACTGTTGCAAAGTATTTGCAGAGAGTTGGACGAAGTGGTCATTCCCTAGATAGAATAGCAAAGGGTCGATTGATTACAACTGATAGAGATGACGCTATTGAATGTGCAGTTCTAACCAAAAGCGCTTATAGCCGAGAGATTGACAAAGTTCAGATTCCTATCAACTGTTTAGATGTTCTTGCTCAATTTATTGTGGGTATATCTCTTATGAAGAGATGGGGTGTTGATGAAGCATTTGACATGATAAGAAAATCATACAATTACAAGACTCTTGATTTTGATGATTTTATAAACGTGCTAGAATATCTGGGAGGGTACAATCTAGATGTAGAAGAGAGAAAAATCTATAGAAAGATATGGTATGATGATAAAGAAAAAGCATTTGGGAAGAAAAGAGGTTCTAGATTGGTTTTTTACACTAATATAGGAACCATTCCAGAAAATGCAGATTATAGAGTAGAATTAGAAACTTATAGAACAAGAATAGGTGTTCTTTCTGAAAGTTTCGTTGAACGATTGACACCAGGGGATATTTTCGTATTAGGTAGTCATACCTATCAGTTTAGAAGGACAGTGGGTTTCAGAGTTGTTGTTGCTGAAGCTTTTGGAAGAAGACCCACTATACCTAATTGGGTTGGTGAGCAACTCCCTAGATCTTTTGAATTATCGCAACAGATTGGGAGATTCATTGATGCTATTTCAAAGAAAATACAGAAAGAAGATGAAAGTCAAGTAAGAGATTGGATTGAAAGATCATTTCAAGTAGACGATATTATCTCGAAATCAATTGTTGAATATGTTAAGGAACAGATGATGTTTCTGAATGTTACTCCAAGTGACAAAAAACTATTGATAGAATCTTATATTGATCCACAAGGTAGAATGATTTTAGTTTTTCATGCTTATTATGGTAGGAGGGTAAATGATGCATTATCAAGAGCTTATGCGTACACTATAGGAAAAGCTATTGATTCTGACATAGGATCAGCTGTCAATGATAACGGTTTCTTGTTAATGCTTCCTATAGACAAAATAATAGACACTTCCATTGTTCCTGAACTATTGTCTACTGTAAATCTGGAGGAGATTCTTAAACAAGCAATAATTAACACAGAACTGTTTGTCAACAGATTCCGTCATGTAGCAAATAGAGCATTTATGGTTCTAAGGAGAAGTGGTGAAAAACATATTTCTGTATCTAGACAAAGCATGTATGCTAGAAGAATATTCTCAACACTTCGGGATCAGGACAGTTTTTGTATAATAAAGGAAACTTACCGGGAGATATTAAAAGATTATATGGATTTGGCAAATTGTTTAGTAGTTTTATCCAAATTGCAAAAAGGTGAATTTGAATATTACATCACTCCATTGTCTGATATCCCTAGTCCATTTGCTCATGGTATTGTTCTAATGGGTATTTCAGATATAGTCCAGATTTCAGATAGAAGTGCTTTATTAAGAGAGCTACATCAACAGGTTCTGGCGAAAGTTTTTGGTAAGGAAGGATCTAAAGAAATATTATTTAACACTGAATTAGTTGAGAGGATTTTCAATAATCGAAGCTATAAGAACACTGACCTCCCCATTTCTTCTCTCAAGCAATTAAAAAGTGCTGTAAAAGCTTTAGCACCAATTAAAACAACAGATAGTGTGAATCCAAGCATCTATCATCACAGTATCAATGATGCAAAACAGATAAGAGCGTGGTCTTTGGCTTTACACAATAATCGTGAACTAATAGAAGTTCATATTTCTAAAGGAGATAGAAGATCTATACCAATTACAGATTTTCAGTTATTTTGGAATCTTTATCTTAAATCAATTAAGAAAACTGAGTTTGATGAAAAAATTTTGAAACTAATTAATGATGTTCATCCTATTTCTCTAAATAAAATCTCAGAAGAACTTAAGGAAGAAACAAGAACCGTTCAGATTCATCTAGAAAAATTAGAAAGAGCTATGTTAATAGCTCGTGTTGAATATGAGATATATGGTGGGAAAATTCGATCAAAATATGCACCAATAAGTAAAGTCGTTCCTGAACCTCTTCTTAGAGAAGCAAAGAAGCTTGATCCTGAAGAATGTTTAAAGAAGATCATCCTTCGTTTCTTAAAGGTACATGGACCTTCCACTATGCTTCAAATAGCCGATTATTTGAGGATCGAAGAGGAGAAACTTGTACGAGCTTTGGCTGAACTTGAACAGAAAAATCGAATACTAAAAGGAAGAATTACTGAATCGTCCACTGACCTTCAATACATTCGTTTAGAAGATAGAGAATTACTTCGGAATCTCAGTAATCGAAAACCAGATTCGATAATATTAACACCTGAAGATTTGAACTATATACATTATAATTTCGCAGTTGAGAGCATATTTGATGAGAATTTACTGGGAAAAGAGAGCGTTCTTAATCTCCTGAATCGCTTTGGCTCAATAGAGGATTTAAGTTCATTATCTGTTAGAATAAATGACTTTGATCTTGATTGGATTAGAGATTTAATTGAAAAAAATGAACTTATCAAGGGAAGATTCAGTCACAAAAGATTATCTTTTGTAAGTAGAGAAATGTTTCCATACTATTATGTTGCTTATAGAGAACCCTTTAATCTCTCTAGAGCTGATGAAAAAATACTCTCAACAATAAGGAAGTATGGTCCACTAACAAAGAGAGAAATTATAGAATTTACGGAAATGGATGGAGATATAGTTCAAGAAAGCTTGACGATACTTGATAAAACACTGTATTTAGTTCGAAAATCTGTATCTCAAGAGTCTTTTATTCCTAAACAATTTGTTCCTAATGTTTATGAAATATCTGAACGATATTTTGCTGTAGATAAACTTCCTTCATTTGAAAAGAGTCAAGAGTTTATTCTTTTACAAGCTGTTGAATCTCTAGGCCCTGTCTCTCTGGTAGAGTTAACCCATCTGATTGGTTTCAGATATAGTAATATAGAGAAATTAATTAAGAATCTGTTAAGCAAAAGGAAAATTATTGAGAAAAAACTAACTGAAAGAGAAACTAATTACTACATGACACCTGAAAGATTCAAAGATATTGGTCAGATAAAAAATAATCTGATAAACATGGCATTGAAGGAGGAAGAAAGAATAGTAATACTTCCTAAAAATGACCCCTTCACTAGATTAGGGATGCGCTTACATCTACGTGATATTTATGGGGAAGGACAAATTGATCCCATTTTACTTGATGGTGAGATGGTAGGATCAGTTGAATACAAACTTCATAGAGGACAATATTTACAGGTTTATGATTTGAAGCTAAAAGCAGAAGTAGCTTTTCATTCAATCACTCTTCAGAAAATTGCATCTGAATTAGTTTCCTATACCAGAAAGATTCATAGAGTCTTGAGTCTTCAGATAGAAGACATTAATGGGAAATCAGTTCTCTCCAAAAGCAACAATTTCATAAGAACGACTTTAGTAAAAACAGGTTTCAAACTAATAAAAGATACTTTAGTAGGTGGAGATACTGTAACCAAAGTATTTCCAGAAAGAGTCATAAATAAGTATATTATGGAGTCTTTATGGTTGAAGAAAAAAACACCTTCCTTAACTGTAGAAACACTCCTACAGATGATCAATCACTTCAGTTTTATCAGCTTAAGAGAGATTCTTTCAAGATTTCCTGAAAATATGTCCTCAATTATTATTTATCTTTTGAATAATCTTCTTGAAGACAAAGAAGTTATTTGTCTAGAAAATGTATTCCTATCACTAGATTTTGCTCAGTATAAGAAGAGTGGTTTAAGAAGAAGAAAAAGAATGAATACTGAAATTGAGGAAATCTATAGGAATATTCAGAAAGGGAGTACTAATCTGGTAGAGTTATCCAAAAAATGGAAAGGAGCCACTATATCATTAAAATCTGCTTTAGGTACTCTTGAAGAAAATATGAAAATTGGAGTAAGGTCCTTAAACAATCTGTTTGAACCTCAGGAATATTGGGATATAGAGCCCTTCTTAGTAGAACTGAAAAAAGATATTGCTGAAATAAGGAAAGAATATATTTTTGATATTTTGTGTGGTTTAGGTGTTGCTACAGAAGACCATCTTGCTGAAAGAGGAGTTATTCCAGGTGTCTTGACTAAGATAAGAATCAAGGAAGTTCTAGCAGCTCTAGTTGATGAAGATAAAATCTATGGTGGCAGATTTGTTGAAAATGATTTACAATTTTATTATATATCAAAAAAAGATTATGACAAACTTCTCCAACTAGAAAAGAAAGAAGAATCTAAAGTTGATTATTCTCCCAAAGAAGTTAGAGAGAGATATTATTTGTTATACCCAAAAGATTTAGCTATTAATGTTCTCACAAATCAATTACCTGAGCATTTTGATGTTTCAGCAAATAATTACATAGTTGTTTTAAACCAGAAAGTAGCTGCACAATGCTATACTGAACAATTAAATCAGAGAACACTTGCGATCAAGAATCTTCTACTTGCCTCCTGGATACATTCTGAGAGTTCATTGAATTATGTAGTAAATGCTATTGAAGACATTCCCTCTTTCGATAATCTTGAAATCAAATCCTTAGTTATTGAAAAGATAAATGGGATTCCAACAAACACATTGGTGAAATAAATGACAATTAGTGAAGTATCCTTATCACTTGAACAACTAGCTCAGTATCTTGCAGAGAAACAAAATCTCGATAAAGAATTCAAAGGTGTCAACTATAGTCATGCAATTTCCATAATAAATAACGTAGTTATTTTTCAAGATTCTGAATCACTTCTTGTAAGAATGAGAACCTATTCTTCTAATCTTCTTCAATCGCTTGTAAAGAACAAGCATTTGGTTCATGCTCCTTTCAAAGAAAACAAGCTCTCATATGTTGGTAGAGACAATCTATTAGCCTTTCATAAAGTCTCAATAAAAGAAAATATTGAGTACAAGAAACCACAAGCCAAAGCTGTTCTTGATTATATTAATGGAGAGGATTCTTCTACTCGCTTTAAATTAATGGAACACTTTGAATTAACTAAGGATGCAGTGATGGAAATACTTTCTGAGCTTAGAAGTAATTTTCAAATCTTCATGTTTTATGATGGAACTAATTGGTCTATTTTCAGCACAAAACTATTGGTGGAGGATCATTCAAAAAGCAAAACATCTGCGATTTCAGATTTAATTTATAGTGTTATCAAAAGCTTTGGACCAATAACAGTTCCTCAGATTATAAAAATTCTTAACATGACTGGAGGAAGGATAAGTACAAGTATAATTGAATTATTTGAAAATAAGAAAATTGTAAGAGGTAATTTCATAGAGAACTCAAGCTATGAAGCTTTTCTAACTACTGATGAATTGGATTATTTGAGAAAATATCTAGAAGCATACACTCCACCGGTATCTCATCAGATTGAGATACTTCCAAGAAATGATCCTCTTTCAGAATATTGGGCCTCTGCTGATTTCTCGAACATAAATGAAATAAAAAGTGAAATTGTATACGTTGATGGCAAACCCGTATGTTCTTTTGACTATAAAATTATCGGAGACAAATTGCATGTTTCTAATTTTATACGGTCAGTAGAATATACTGTTCTGGAAGAGGAAATCAGAGATAAGATTCAGGAGTTTACTGAAAATAAAGGAAAAATTCTTGTCTTTCCAAAACTACACTCAGAAGTTATCGAAAATCAATCAAAAGTTTTTGCCAATATTCTTTCTCAGCGAGGATATAGATCTCGATCTTCTGGATTAGTTTATTCAATAACTGGAAAAAAAGCACTAGTTGGGGATAAAAATCTATTTCCAACAGAAGATATATTTCCTCTTCTGATGAGTAAGCAATATCTTAGTAGCAAAACTCAATTCACAACTAAAACTGAAATTTTGAAGGGATTGGGATCATTGGGGATTCCTCTCCCTACGACTTCTGTTCTTATCAGAACAAGTTCTGGAAAAGAACATTATATAGATGAACTGGTGAAAGATAAGCAACTTGCGCTTGGTAAATTTGGGTCATTTACTCGAGGTTCAGTTGTATCAAAAGATTACTTTGTCTTTGCAAAACTTAGTCCTTCCAGATATCACGGAGTATTAGAAGAAAGAATTCTCAATTTAATTAAAAAGAAAGAGAGAATTAATTTTTCTCAGTTAATATCCTCACTAAATCTGTCCAATCGAGTCCTCCTATCATCTATTCAGAAATTAGAAAATTCTCATGAAATAGTTCAATTAAGGTCTGTTTCTAATCAGATTATCTGGATGCCAGTGTCTAACTTTCTCAGTGGTATTCAAACCAAAAAATATGAAACTCAAAGAGAATCATGGTTAGAGGTTATTTATAGAATTTTGTCATCAAATATACCATTAACAATTGATCAACTAGCTAATTTAACAGGTTTATCTAATACTCAGATTGAAGTTAATATCAAGGAATTAATAGCTTCGAGAGGTGTTAGATCTGGAAGATTTATGGAAGATGAGGAAAATGTCCAATTCACAACTAAAGAGGTTGAAAGCTCAATATCTGGATTTATTTACCAGAAGGATGATAATTTGATCCAAGAAGACAGTGTAGAGTTAATTTACCTTCCTCGAAATGACCCTATGTTAATTGTTTATAGAAACTATCTTCTGAAACGATTTAAACTTCGTTCTCTATTCTCTCGTTCAGTTCCTTCTGATTATGGTGAAATAATCCTCAAAAACGGGGAACCCATTGCTCTGCTACACATTAAAAAAGCAGAAAAAATAGATTTTATCAACAACATTGAAATTTTACCTGAATTCAATGATGCTCATACATTAATGTTCATTTTCAGTGCAATTCATGAATTCTTCAATAAAACAAAAGAAGAAGGAAAAAGAATTATCCGAATCAAACGAATCAACAGTATTCCGCTTTCTTCAAACGAGGGAAGGGATTATGCAAAGCTGTTGGACGATATGCAGATAAATTACCAGATTCTGTCTTAAAATGGGGATAGATTTTTTATTTCAAAATATTATCTATGTATAATGATACGAAGAGCAATTTACGCGGGTTCATTTTATAAAAGTAATCCAGATACATTGATTAAATCAATAGAAGCCTGTTTTATGAATTCCTTGGGGCCAGGAAAACTCCCTAAGCGAATAACTGAAACAGAAGAAACACCTCCCTTCTTTCTTGTTCCACATGCAGGTCATATGTATAGTGGATCAGTCGCAGCTTCAAGCTTTCTGGAGTTGAGCAAATATAAGAAACCCGATACTATTGTAATCTTAGGACCTAACCATACAGGTATGGGTTCTGAAATTGCTGTTCCAGAAGTGGAAGGATGGGAATCCCCACTAGGAACAATGAAAATTGATCAGGAATTTGTTGATAAGTTAATTGACAAATGCAGTTTAGTCACAAAAAATGATATGTCCCATAGTAGAGAACATTCAATTGAAGTTCAATTACCTTTCATTCAGTTTCTATATGATGATCCTCCAACTCTAGTTCCAATTGCAATGTTGAACCAAGGTTACGACTCAAGTATGCTACTTGGTGAAACTATAGGAAAGATAATCGATAAAGAAAATATAGTTGTATTAGCTAGTAGTGATTTTACTCATTTTGAAAGTCATGATTCAGCTAAGGAAAAAGACACACGTGTGCTAAAAGCAATTGAAAACATGGACCCTAAAACTATGTATGAAATAAAGTATCAAGATAATGTGTCAATGTGTGGCTATGGACCAATAGCAACTACTATCGAAGCAGCTAAGCAAACTAGTAGGGAAAAGTGCAAAATACTTAATTATGCTACATCAGGAGACGTTTCTGGAGATAGGAGTCAAGTGGTGGGATATGGATCAGCTGTTTTCTATAAAAATGAATTAATTATCTAGCTGTCTCCATAGAAACAATTATCAGCAACAACGGAATCTTGAGAGTAGTGAGCTAAGTGTCAAAGAAAACATATCTGACTAACAAAATAGTTCTTATTGGCGATGCAAGAGTAGGTAAAACCTCCCTGGTTAGAAGATTCGTATCCAATATGTTTGATCCTTCTTACAAGATTACCCTGGGAACAACAATAATGAAAAAAGTAGTTGATTACCTTTCTTACAATGTGACACTTGCGATCTGGGACATAGGCGGCCAAGAAGTTTTCCGTCAAATCCGCAGTAAATACTTCTTTGGAAGTAAAGGAGCATTAGCTATTTGTGATGCCTCTAATTATGAATCTTTTAAGAACCTTCACTCTTGGATTGAATCTTTTAAGAAGGAAGTAGGAGACAAACCTATCATTTTTCTAGCAAATAAATGTGATTTGAAGGATCAAAAAGTCACTGAAGATGATATGAAACAATTGGTTAAGGATTACAGTAAAACTGAATATATGTTTACTTCTGCTAAAGATGGTACTAACACTGAAAAAGCTTTTATCGACCTCACTCGTCTCATGGTTGCAGAAGAAGATTTTATCTAACCTCTTTGCATTTTATTCTCTATTCGTTGTTCTGCTATCCTTCCATTTTCCTCTTTTCATGCTCTTTTAGATTTTCTTCTAATTTTCTTATTTTCTCTAGAAATCCTCTCTTCTTTTCTTCTTCTACCTCCTCTCCTCTTAGATAAACATTCGGAAAACTCTCTTTTGTTTCTTTTATTATTTTCTTGTAAGGTAAATCTATTCCTTCCCCAATAAATATTCTTAATTTTCCTATTAGTGTGTCTAATATTGGTTCCACTTCATCATAATTCACTACCCACTGTAAGTATAATGCCCTCCCTAAATCTGCTATTACTTCCCTGCATATATTCCTCAGTTTCTTCTTATCTTCTTGTTGCTTTCTCTTTTTTCTATATATCTCATCTAACATTGTCGCCCTAATTATTCTTTCATTGATTATGTGTTCACATTCCTCATATTCTCTTTCACTTAGCGTATCTCCTAAATCATAACAAAAAGTTAAATCATCCAACATTGAGATAAAGATTATCAATTTCCTTGCAATTACACTTGCTTCATCCTTTACATCCACTCTTTGTTTTAGATTTTCATAAAATTGAACCAGTGTCCTCAGAATATCTCTTACAGTTTCTTCTTGTTGTTTC
>JAUWJS010000178.1 GCA_030607575.1 Candidatus Heimdallarchaeota archaeon
CAATTGAAAAAGAATTTATCAAGACAAAAAATTTCTCGAAAATTAACAACTTCGTAATTAATTTAATGGGTAAAAATAGAAGAAATCTAAAAAGAAAGTCATATCACGAATTTTTCAAAAAAAAGCATTTATAATATGATCTAATACATGTGAAATTATTAGTTTTCTAAATAGGAAAGGACTAAAAGGTTAATAGAAGTGTTTTTAGTCCTTCTTTAGGTCTTCATGTTTTACACTTGTTTCAGCTAGAAGTTTTTCTTCTACAATTGAAGCTAAATCAGGCTCTCCATTCTTTTTTTCGCGATAAACTAGCTTAAGAAGTAGCGGTGTCATAATGACTGTCACAAAAACAAGCATAATTGCCATAGTGTAAATATTTGAATCAAATATACCACGTTGAACACCAATTCCTGCTATTACAAGTACAATTTCAGCTCTTGGAAACGTTCCTACAGCAATTTTTACCGCAGAACTATTGTTGAAACCCACGACTCTTGAACCTGTAAAAGTCCCAATACCTTTAGATAGTATTGCTAAAAGAATAACTAGCACCATAATAAAAGAGATTCCTCCAGAAGTAAAATCAAAATTGCTTCCTACTGAAAAGAAGAACAACGGAATGAATATCCCTTCTCCGAATTTGACAATGGGTTCTTTGATTTCTCCTATAATTAACTTGTTTTGCTGCAGAGATAAGCCCAAAAGAAACGCCATAACTACTCCAGAGAAATGTAGCTCTTCTGCAAAATAATTGATCAAAACTAATATACTAAAAATGATTCCTAAAGCAAAATAAGGCGTTTTTGCAGAAGAAAAAATATTGTAATTGTTTTCAAGAAAATTAAGAATTCGCGGTAAGATGAACATTATAAAAAGTATAAACGCTGCTAAAAATCCTAAATCTTTTAATACTGTAAGAATCCAGTTCCCTCCTACCGGTGCAAAAAGAGCACTAGATAGAACTAATACAAGTAATAAGGCAATAAAATCATCAAAAACAGCAACAGAAAGTATAGTCTGTCCTTCTTTTGACCCTAATTTACCTAAGGAACTTAAAGTTCTAACTGTTACACCAATACTAGTAGCTGTGAAAAGAGTACCGAAGAAAATTGCAAAAAGAATATCTTTCTTAAAGATGAAATAACCTGTTAATATTCCACCAACCAATGCAGCAGAAACCTCTATAAGTGAAATGAAAAGACTATTTTTTCCAATTTTCCTTAAATCTCCAATGTTTATCTCCAAACCAACAATAAATAATAAAAGAAGAATGCCAATTTGCGTAAATTGCTCTAAAACCTCAGCGTCCATGAAATTGGCTAATATTTCACTGCCCTTATCGCCAAATAATCTGAATATTGGCCCACCAATGAGAACTCCAGCAAATAGTTCTCCCAGAATGGATGAAAGTTTTAACCTTTCAAATATTTCTCCAAAAATTCGTGCACTAAGAAGTGCGATTCCTATAAACAACAGTATGCGAAGAACTTGCTCACTCATCTTCCTCACGCTCGAGGTCTAGAACGAGCAGTTTAGAATCAATACTAATTTCCTTCCAAATGTTTCGCACAGCAAGAATTATATCATTTATTGAGATTAAACCATCAACAGGATCATCTTTTGTCTTAGCTCTTGGTAAGACAGTAGATTCATATTTAATCATACATTCAGTAACACGGGAGATTTTATCATCATCTACAATAATAGGCAAGTTTTGATTGGCCAAATCTCTAGCTGTAGTGCGGGAAAAAGCCTTTGCTTTTGAAAGAACATTTGTGATATCTGTATGTAATGTCGCAAATAGTACCATAAGGTCTTTTGGAGATATTAACCCATAATATTTGTCTTCTTCATCTACAACTATTAGAGTTTTTGAATTCAGATCGAAAGATTCATCCAGAATAGAAAAACAAGGAGTTGTTTCAATAACAGTTGGAACTTTGAGTAAAGAAAAGTCTTCAGCTTTCATTTCTTTAATTTTGGAGATGATGTTATCAAATAAAGTTTCCATATAGGAGAGTAGTGAGTGATGAATAAATAAAGCTTACTAAGCTTTAATCTAATCTATAAAAGTAGAAATCACACTTGTTATAGCTGTAATAGGGTAAGCAGCAGCACAATATATTTTAACAATGTGTTTCACTTAGCAGAAGATTTCTATTCAATTGCGATTTTAAAGTTCACCATTATTGTTAAGGCTACCATTTGGAAAAAAATAAAGAAATAAACAAGATTCTTTGTCTAAATTTCTTCTTCTCTTCTTAGTAAATATCGGTCAGAATAATGCTTAATCATCTCTTTAGCAGATTCATAATCTAAACTTAACTTAGGACCCCAGATTGATTTTGCTCTTTCCAATTTTTTCATTAGCATCCCTAGTTTTAAACCTGTCAAAGTATTTCGTGTGTAAAGTTCATTCGCTTCAAAATGAATTACTCCATACTCTTGTCTTAATTTCCCATAAACTTGGCTTATCTGGTTGAATTCTTTATTTACCTCTTCTAATTCTTTCTCTAAATTGTCTTTCTTCTTTAGTTCTTTAAAATCAACTTTGAAGATGTAAGGGAAGTAGTAAAGAAGTTGTTCTACTAAATCCACTAAATCAGGTATTGTTTCAGCTGTAGAATCAGGAACCCAAATATTGAATTTTCTTTTTTCGCTCATAATTCATCACCTATACTTTATTTAGAGATTCTAAAGCTCTATTTAGTTCAATAATTGTCAAATAATCATCCTCATATTCAATCAAAAACTTCTTCTCTTGGTTGATTTTTTTCTTTGTTTCAATTATATCATCAGATCTTTGTTTAGTTTTATCCTCGAGCATATTGAGATGAAGAAACGAAAGTAATTTTTCCCAAAGATCACTCTCGTCGTATTCAGAAAAACTATCTAAGAATTCCTCTATTTGATTGACTATCGTATCTGGGTTAGTATTGTTCTGTTTAGCTAATTTAAACAACTTCTGTTTTTGTTTGTAACTCAGCTGATACTTCACATATTTTTTCTTCTTTGAAAAACTCATGATTAGATTTTACCATAATCCGTTAAAACCTTTTTCTTAGATAATCATTGCTCGAAGCTCCATCTAAGCGGATAAATCACATATCCTCCTACCCCGCCCACACTACGTTTGGGTAGTGCTTGCGGATTGCCTTTCAGCAAAATATTATAACTTATTTTTTGTACATTTTTTTGTGCTTAAATACTATGGTGTAAAGTATACTTTGAAGGAGTGTAGCTATGCACCATGTCTGTGGTGAGCCTCGGGGTTACATCCAACAACCATCTAAAAGCGAAACCGTAAGCATTTTTGCAAGAAGATGTGG
>JAUWJS010000174.1 GCA_030607575.1 Candidatus Heimdallarchaeota archaeon
CAAGATTAATAATGAAGGAAATTCTCGTCTAAACATCATGGAAGATACATCTAAAACTCCCTTAGAAGAATTTACTGAACTCTACTCACATATCAAAGATAAATTCGCAGAACTTCCAACTGTATTAACGAAGCTTTCGAGTTATTCTGATAACATCGTTAAGGAAAACTCTGATTTGAAATCTAAACTTAAGGAAATAGAAGACAAATTCACTAAACTCAAAGCGGAATATGAGACAAAGGATAATTCTGTTGAAGATGCTTTGAAAGAAGCTAATCAATACAAAGTCAAATTTGAACGTGTCGAAGACCAAATGAAAGGATTACGTAAAATGTATGAAGAAATGGCCCAAGAAAAAGCCGAAGATATTGAAATTCAAGATCTTCTAGCCATTTATACTGTTCTTTTTGAAAATGTCTTTGCAGCTAATCCTCACACTAAAATTCTCTTGTTATTACAAGGTGTCAACAAGGAAGAATGGACAAGAGATGAGCTTGTTAAAACAACTGGATTTACTCCTGCTGCCATAATTAGATCACTTCATGATCTGCGAAACAGTGGTATTGTTGAGACAGATGATTCAGCTACTAAGGTTAAATTAATTAAAAAGCTGATTTAATGGGGTTTTAATCCTAAAAAAATCATATGGCACCCCTTAATCTTTTTCTTCATCAGATTCTTTTTCTTCATCATTATTTTCTTTGTTCTTTTGATTTACAGCGGCTTTAACATAAACTAAATCTGCTAAGTAGGCTTTTAAAGGAACTACAATTAACCCCATAACTGTTACAATTCCTCCGATTACTGAAAGAGTCCAACCAAGAGCTCCTCCCCACAGGAAAATTGGTGCAAACATTAAACCTAGTAGAGCGAATACTAGTACTCCTAGAGAATAATTTATGATTACTGTGCTCAATCGAACTGGTCTTTTTATTTCAAATGCTCTATAAAGCCATCTTGAGCTAATAAAATATAATCCAAACATCGGAGCTGAGAAGACGAAAATACTTCCAATTATACACAAGATTATTGCAAAAACCTCTGACTTAAAAGTAGTTAATCCAATCGCAACAACACCTACTCCAAATGCAATTAGAATTAAAGCGATTCCAAAAGCTTCCAGAGTAGCGGCTAAAGCACTTGAACTGGGAATAGATCCTTCAAGAAATCCTAGGAATTTAACTTTCTTATATTTATACTCTAGCTTTTCTGGTTCATATGTTGGTTCAACTTCAGTGAACTGTATTGCTCTTTGAGCAGGAGGGAATGGTCTAGGATATGCAGCTCCGCTTGGTTGCTGAGCAGGTAAAGGAGGCCAAAGAATAAGTTTAGGCTGGGAATCCTCATCATCTTGTCCAGCTCTTCTTTCAATTATCGGTTGAAAAACACCTGTTTTTCCTGCAACTTGTGAAGGAGTTGAAACTGGTGCTTCAACATCTTTGATATCATAACCACATTCAGCACAAAAAAGATCTTCTGCTTTATTCAGATTTTGACATTCAGGACATTTCTTAAGAGAACCCCCACAATACTTACAAAATTTCGAGGTAGAGCGAATTTTTCTGAAACAAATGGGGCACTCACTATTCACACTCATTGTGTTCAAGAATGTCTGGTTATGTATCCTTATATTCATATCTATTTGGTGATAAAAATTGAATGAGTAGAAAAAAAACTACTCAGTTTCAATATATGTTTCTTTTATCTTTGTTTCGGCTTCGATAATTTCCCTTCTAGTATCTCTTCCTTTCTCAAGCACTTCCCAGAACCTCTCTACATAATCGGGATGAATTCCAGTGAGCACTCCTCGAATTGTTAAAATTGGTTCTTCTATAGAATTTAGAGAAACTTTTATGTCTCCTTTTTCGAATTTTTTGACTATTTTTCTTGTTTCAAATGTAGACTGATAAGTTGTTGGCATTGTTATTGCTAAATAGCCTAATTTAGCCCTAGTCACATCAGCTGTTAAACTTGAACTTTCATCTAATTCATTAAAAAAGAGATCAGAAAATCTTGTATTTTGAGCTTTTTCTAAAGTTTCAAATTCCTTATCAAGAGAAATAATTATCCCTAAACCTCTAGCATCTCTAGAGAATGATTTGAAGAAATCATTTAGATCTGCAAAGAATTCCTCATGAGTACTTTCTTGAAGAGCTGAAAGAACAGTTGTAGTGAAGGTTTCTGCTAACAGATGATTGCTTTTTTCCAAAACCGTTTCTATACTTTCATCCTCGTAGAGTTTCAAGAGTTTTTCATTGTCAAACAATATGATCGGACAATGAGGACCAAGAGTGTCAAATCCGAGGTAATGTAGGGCTCTAGCAGAATTATATTGAACAAGTGAAGGTTCATCCTTTTCCGGTAATACGAAGATTACTGTGGGTGGTTCCCCTGTTATATCAGCTAATAATTTACTAATAATAATGGTTCCAGCACTACCAGTACCGCCACCACTACCTATTATTAGGTGAAGAGCTAAATCGTCATCATCTCTCTTTTCATCACGTTTGTAAAAGACAACTCTCTCTAGTTTGGATATTATCTCCGGCTCTTTAGCTTTCAATTGTTTGTATGCTTTCTCAAAATCATAATCTGAGGAAACAAAGTCTTTTGCTCCAAACCAGAAGTCATCCGAAAAATTACTGATTTTTGGTTCAAAGTTATCAGCTAGATTCACTGCTAATGATTTTATGGTGATTTTACTTTCACGTAATTCTTGAATAAGTTTTTCACCTATTTTGCAACCTGCGTTTCCAACACCTATAACAGATATAGATATTTTCTTTCGAAAGATTTTTCTTTTAAGCCAGGACATTTAGATACCTCCTCCTACTGACCTGATAATTTTGAGTATGTTTATCACCCAAATAGCAATGATCATGATTGTTTTGAATAGTTTCTGCGTTGATATTGGAAATGTTCTCATTGAAGCTACATATACTCTTAGTTGTAACATTGTAACATTCTCTCTCTTAGCTTCTTCTGAATATTTTTCTCCAAATTCTACTACATTTGCGAATATATAATTGTCCAATTCCATGAGTGCTTTAATCTTGAATTTTTTAGCTTTGATACTGAAAGCCCATAATGGAAGAATAACATAAAAAACCATCAATATTGCAATTAAAGCTGAAATAGTCACAACTAGAATTGTTGCGGGTTGTCCAGTTTTCAGAAACATGAAGTCTACATTATGTGGAGGCATCCCTTGAGAAAATGAATATATCAATTGGTTAACATTACCCATAACCATTGCAATTATTATAATCAAAGCAGATATTATTCCTGCAGTTGGAATATTTTCTAACTGACTTATTGATCTTCCTCTTGACCACTTATCTCCCAAGGACCAGATTATATCATAGTTTTCTCTCATTAGAAGTGTTCCATATTCTTTTCTGTAAACATCCATTTTTTGTTTGATTGGCTTAAGAATTTTAGAATAAATTCGTGTATTAAAGAACAAGTAATAAACTGCTATAAAGAAGATATAATAGAGGAAAGGACTTAATATACAAGTGATAATTCCAAAAACAGCTGCTACAGGATGTCCTG
>JAUWJS010000026.1 GCA_030607575.1 Candidatus Heimdallarchaeota archaeon
GGCCAATAAATCTACAGATGGAAAGGTAACTGTAGTTGCTAGGAACCGCTCCAGCGATGAAAAGAAAACCATTATTGCGGATGACATCCTAATTTCAGCTGGACGCAAATCATTATCAGATATCCTAAAACCTGAAAAAAGCGGAATTGAGATTGATGAGAAAGGTTGGATTAAAGTAAATAATTACCTAGAAACATCTAAACCAGGTATATGGGCTTTTGGAGATGCAAATGGAAAATATCTTTTCAAACATGCAGCAAATTATGAATCAAAAGTAGTTTACTATAATGCTATCTTGAAAAGAAAAATGGAAGTTGATTATCATGCAATCCCAAGTGCAGTTTTTACTTATCCAGAAGTTGCTTCTGTAGGATTGAGAGAAGAAGAAGCTATTGAATTTCTAGGGAAAGATAAGATTTTGATAGGCTTACAAAGATATCAAGATACAGCAAAGGGAGAAGCGATGGCTGCTGAGGATTATTTTGTAAAAGTTATAGTAGAAGCAGATACAAAACGAATTCTTGGTGCTCACATCATCGGTCCTAACGCTTCAATTTTGATTCAGGAAATTATTAATTTAATGTATACTAACAATCAATCTTCGATGCCAATTACAGAAGGCATGCATATTCATCCTGCTTTAAATGAAGTTGTAGAAAGAGCATTTTATTCTCTTATGCCAGTGGATAACTATCATGAATATCTAAAACACTATGGATTAGAAGAATAACTACAATTCTAATCACATATTTTTTTAATATATGAAATGCAATCTTCTCGCTTATTTTTAATTTCTTCTTTCATTATTGCCTCAACAAGTTTTGATTTTATAGATCCTATTTTTTCACCTTTAACGTTGAAAATCTTTCTTATTTCATGACCATTTAGTTTAGGTTCAAAGAATATCAAATCCGTTCTATCCCGCAACTTAGCAATACGATCTAAGAGAGAATCAAGATCTACATTCTCGATTCTAGTAGATAATTCTGCTTTAGTCTGTAATATAATATTATCAATCAAATCACTTTGTTCTCTTAACATCTTTCTAATTTCAAAGTCTTGTGGAGGATTTTTTATTATATCTATCAGAGAATTACGAAAACTAATGTAAGCAGTTATTTCTGTTCTTTCTCTGTTTGAAAATTTATACTTTTGAAGAATTTCATTTGCAACCTGAACTAGATCTCTGTCTTCCATTTCTGAAGATTTTTCAGATGCAATTTCTACTAAAATCATAGCGATGAAGAGATTAACATTTGTTGAACCTTTAGTTTCTAGAAACTTTATTTTCTCTTCAATTTTTGTCCATATATCTTTTGTACTAAAAATTTGAGAGTTCAATTCACTATTTTTCACTTCAGGAAACAAAACTTCCAGTATCTTTAAGTCCCTAATCAGTCTATAAGCTCTGCTTGGAGCATAACTGATTGACAATTTTAGTTCTTGGAGGATTCTTTCTTTAGGAACGTCCAACAAATTTGTTGCATTTTTCCTTATTCCTTTTTTGATTTCAGAACTAAGTGTAAAACCAAGCTTGCATGCAATTCTTATTGCTCTAAAAATTCTTAGATAGTCTTCATGAAAAACAATATCAGGTTCTCGAGTTGTTTGTATAAGTTGATTTTGTAAATCAGCTGTTCCATCAAAAAGATCTATATAAAAATCTTCAAACATTATTAGAGCATTGATAGTGAAATCTCTTCTCTGCAAATCTTCTACAATAGATGCTTTTTCTACTATAGGCACGCGGGAAGGATACTCATACTTTTCTTTCCTGGTTGAGTTGAATTCAAATACTACTTCATCGGGAAATCTAACTTGTGTAGTGAGGGTTTTATTACTCATCTTACCAATCTTTGCCCCCATAGTCTCCGCGATTGTTAAAGTTAATTTATGGAAATCACCTCTGAAAACTAGAAAATCAACATCTTCAGATTGTCTTTCAAGAAGCAAATCTCTTACAAAACCACCAACTATACCTATAGAGCAGTTCAATTTTCTAGATATTTCTTTAATGGTTTCTATCTTTGATTTAATTTTTTGACTGATATTTGTTCTTACTTCTTGATTTATCTGATGAGATTCAAAATTAATTCCTGATTCAATAAGTTCTTTCCTGCAAATTTCAAAATCAGTATCGTTCTTCATCTCAATCAGCAATTAATCAATACATTTAATGAATATAAGAATTGTTTTTCAATTGATTTCTATAGGTTTTTAAGATTGCATGTATAATTTATTCTTGATTGAAAAATAAAGAGTAGGGGACAAAATGACATTTGAATCTTTCATATCAGGGTTTGAAAATGTTCTATTTTATCTAGCTATAGGTCTATTAATTGCAGGAGGAATCTTTGTTTTTCTATCATTTGTATTTAATTTTCAGAGCTTAATGCATGCTTTGGGAACAGGGGATCATGACATTTCGGCAGACCATGATATTTCAATTGATCACGATGTATCTATTGACCATGGAATATCAGTGGATCATGACATCTCAGTAGATCAAGATATATCTATGGACTATGATATTTCCGTAGATCATGATATCACATTAGACAAAGATTTTACCTTGGATCATGATGTAGATTCAGATCTCTCGGCAGTTCATGCAGATGGGATAAAGGATATTACACACTCATCTGCTCCAATATTTCTTATTCTATCTACTTATTCAGTGATGTTTGGAATACTAGGTTTATCAACATTGAAAATACCTTCTTCAAGTATAGGCTTACGTATTTTCCGCATTGTAATAATTGTTATTTCCCCCTATCTACTTGCTTTAGTGATTACACATGTTTGGAGAAGAATTTCAGAAACTACAGTTAAACCAATAATCAGGGGAGTCCAACTAATTGGAAAAGTGGGAAAAGTTTTTGTTGCTGTTGATTCAAAAGGTGGAATGATTCACGTAGACTTAGGGGAAGGTTTGGGTGAACAAAAATTACCTGCTAAAAGTTTTGATTTCTATAAAAGATTTGAGAGAGAAGAAACCGTAAGAATAGTAGCAGTAAAGAAGGGTGTTTATTTGGTAGATAATAACTAAAATCCGCTCTTTTTTTGTTTTTGAGATAATTTTTTAGTGCAAAAATACACAATCTTCATTTAGATAGATTAAAAAGCATCCATGTTAGTATTTTAAACACCTAAGAAATGAGGGTCAGAATGATATGATATGGTGGATATGGATACCAGTAGGATTAGCAGTAGTTTTAGTACTATTCGTATTATTTTTTGCATCTCGTTATAGGAAATTTACTTCAGATGTTTACATGATACATTTTAGGAATGGAAAAGTAATCAAAGCTGGAATTGGGGGGAAAGCTGTAACAATACCTCTGATAGATGAGGTTCGTGTGGTACCCGTTACAACACAATCAACCTTTTTAGAAGCTAAAGAAAAAGTATTGTCTAGAGAATTCCAAGAGATTTCAGTTACCGCCTTTGTCTTCTGGAGAGTAATTGACCCAGAGGTAGCTTTTTCAAGAACTTCTTGGGATAAAGCCGCTGATGCTTATATTGAAAACATCATTAAAAATGCAGCAGAAAGTATTATTCGAACAACCTGTGCAAATATGGCTCTTGAAAAAATCATTCGAGACAGACAAGCAATTATTGAAGCAGTTACTAAGGAATTATATTCCTTAACCAAAGATTGGGGTATGCTTGTAGAAAGCTGTGAAATCAGAGATATTGAAATCATTGATCCAAGTCTTAAAGCAAACGTAAGTGCAATAATGAAGATTGAACAGGAAAAACTTGCACGATTAAAAAACGCTGAAATGGAAGAAATTACTAAAATCAGAGATTTAGAAGTTAGTAGAAAGGTAGGCGTTGAACAGCAAAAAGTCGGTTTAGAAGTTGAATCCAGGGAAAAAGATAAGGAAATAGCAGTTCAAGAATTAGAAAGAAAACGTACAGAAGTTGAAGCACTAACCTATCAAACAAAAATAGAGATTGAGGCCAAAGCTGAAGCCCAAAAAATCAAACAATTAGCAGAAGCTAAACAATTTGAAATGGAATCTAGAGCAAGGGGTGATGCTTCTGCTATTCGAGAAGCTAAAATGGCTGAAGCAGAAGGTATTCTGAAGAGAATAGAAGCTCTAGCCAAAGCTGACAGTCGTTTATTCCAAGAAATGATAATAGAAAAACTTCCAGAAATTTATCAGAATTTGGAAATAGATAAAATGATAATAACAGGAAACAAGGAAGATGCTTTTTCTTCAATAGCCAATGCAATACTACCATTCTTACAGATTGTTCCTGAATTAGCTAAAAGATCTGAACTTCCTATAGAGAAGAAAAAATAATACTTCTCTTTTTTTTACGTTTTCCGCATTAATACAAAACTATTATCCAATCCGATATACTTTTCTTTTGATATGCCATAGTGTTTTAGATTTGCCATATGAGAATCTTTTTCCAAATTGAAGAAATAAGGCCCATAAATACTTAAAATCCAATCTAAAGCAGAGGAAATTTCAGGAATCATTTGGAAAGCGAAATATCCATCTGGGCTAAGAACTGCTTGTAGAGTCTGAATATATTCTTTCAAGTCATTCTGGAAAATGAATTTTGATCCGAGAAAGAGATCTATTGAATCCTTAATTTCAGAAAGTTGAAGCTCTTTTCTTTCAACAAATTGGACATTATAGATTTCATACAAATCTTGTAGTACATTGCATCTGTAAAGCGAACTAGTAGGTTCAACACTAAGAATGTTAACTTTTTCTCCGAAGAAATCAGCAAAATGTAGGGAATTATAGCCAGAACCATTTCCCCAAATCAAAACTTGTATTGTTTCCTTGATGTCAAATAAAGGCATTCGAAGCTTAAGACTTTTGAAAAATAAATCCCTTATTAAAAAGAAGAATTCTGTACCATGCAAAGAATCTAAAGTTTGTGTAAGATCCTTTTCGGGGAGTTTACCTTGTTCACCTTTTAATATTGCTTTGTATTTTTGAATCGAATTATCAAAGAAACTGATGAATGGAGAAAGAAGTTTGTTATTTAGTGCCTTAATATCATCTTTGAACGTTAATTCCAAATATTCTCTTCTAGGACTGTCGCCGTAGAATTCACCTTGTTTAGTTAATAATTCTTGATTAGCTAGTAAATCAAAAAGCTTAACAAATTCTTCATCCAATGAACTGAAATTTAACATGTGAAAAATTTCTTCTGGTGATCTAGGACGATTCAAAATTTCATAAACACCTATTTCCTTTAGCAAGCCAGAAGCTTTGAATGCTGATAATTTTAGCAGATTATTGACGTTTTTAGATACTTCTTCTTCAGAAGATTCAACTGTAAGATGGAATTTGTTCATCTGTGTCACCAATCAAACAATTCGATTGTTTATACTATTAAAATGCTGTAAGTGTTTTAATTTCTATCGTTACTCTCACTCAATATATTTAGAATTCTAAAAATTATTTTCTTCTGTAAACGTCAACAAAACCTCTAGATTTTAAGAAAATGATAAATTCGATTACTGAAGATATTGGTACCGATAAATCTTGACTTATTGAGTAAATAGAAGTATTTCCTTTAAGAAGAGATAGATTTTCCAAAAATAGTTGGAATTTCTGATCAAGTGTAATCGATCCTTTTTCTTGAAGATTTTTGGGTGTTTCAGACAATTCAGGATAATCATCTTCAGAATTTATAATCAAATCCATAATTTCTGTTACAATAAATTTCTTAGGTTTCTTTGAGATATTTTTATCCAGATAAGAAATTGCTTCTAAAGTTGATTTTACTTTACTTTCTCCTGGAATATTTATGTAAGAGTTGAACAGAATTGTAAACCAATCATCCAAATAGGAGTAATTTATTTTGCTTTGAGGTTTTTTAGCTCCTACCATCAAGGCATCTTTCTTAAGATGTCTGTAAACGAGTAGTTCCAAACCCTTGTAGTAAAGACTTATTAAATCCCCTTCCCTGAGATCAGCTTCATTCTTTTGAATATCAATAAATTTGAATAGATATGAAAATTCAATCTTTTTACCATCTATTATCTTAGGAAAGAATCGTCCATCCATCGTTCCTTTATGATATGGAATAAACAAAAACCCATGGAAATTATTTAATTCATTCCCTGTGACTTCAGACTTATCATTGATTACCAAACCTTTCATTGTGTTGCCATTCTTGGATAATGGAATTTTATAAGCCGCGGATTTTTCCGCATCTATTAGCTGGGTTAAAGCATCATCAAATAACTGTGGTCTTCCCTGAGTTCTTTCAGAAAGAGATCTAGCATATTTAGCCAGCTTGTCTAGATTTGCAGAAGGGACGCAAACAAATAGCAAAACAACTATTTGTTCAACTTCTTCTTGTATGGAGATATAACGACCTATAACAACTCTTTCTTCAAGGCTTGTGATAACATCTGCATTAGTTCTCGCAAAACCTGTGTAAATTTCAGCAAGGGAGCTGACATCTTTTAATTTTTCACCAAAAATAGATCGAGACAATTCTTTGATATAACACACAGGACCAAAAATAATGTCAAACTGTACCATTGAAACAGTTTTGATTCCTAAATCTCGCAGAAAAGGTACATGAAAAGGAGATATTTTCAATTCTTGGTACTTATCCGCGTCACTCATTTATTCACCTTCTATATGTAATTCTTATGTATAAAGAATCCCCTAATAACAGCTACCAAACCTATTTTATCTTATATCTTTTCCATTTAATAAACTGATTGATAGTCCTATATGTGCCTATAGTATTTAAGAATAAAAGTAGCAATTTTAAGTTTTACTCACTTAATTGTGCTCTTTCTTCTTCCAAAATAGGTAAAAGGTCGTTAATTACCCCAAAAGTGCATTTTTCGAGATACTTGCTAGATGTTTCCCAAAAGTTATCAAAAAGTGATGATTGATATCCAAGAGATTCATAAGAAAGAGCTTGAACCAATAATTCAACCTTATCAATATATGAAACGAACATTGCTTCTTTTGATTTTTTATTTTGCAATTCCTGGAATGTTTCTTTCCATTGTTTTTTGACTTCTTCATTCAAAATTAAAGAGAGAAGTTCAGTACTTGCGGTTGTTAATAACTGGCTTTTGAACTGCTGGTATTTATCTTGGCCAAGAAGAATTTCGACTTGTTTATCAAAATCTTGATACTGGCACTCAGGTAAATCATGAATTATAGCAATTCTCATTACAAATTCTGTATTAAGAGTTTCTTCAGGATGAAGAGCGTTATGAAGATCACAAAGAAGTAATGATAGCATGGTTGTATTATAAGCATGGTCTGCGATGCTTTCGACATCTGAAAGAGGAATACCAACTCTAATCCACCCTTGTCTCGGCAATCTCTTTAGCTGAATAGCACTTTCTATGAATCCGTATATCAACTGATATAGCTCATCAAACATATTCGTCTCTGTCAAGTCAGTCAGTAAAAAAAGTTGAAACATCGTTATTAAAACAATCGATGGGGGTAATGGAGGAGTAAGAAAGAAAAGATTCTGTCTTACATGATTACATGAATTTTCTAATAAAGTTCCATTGTCTCTCTGTATCTTTTTCAAGTGCAATTAATTCTTCGTCAGTGATACCTCTAAATCTACCTTGCAAGCTAGTCCAATCAGAAATAGGTTTTCTGTTTGCTTTATCACCATATTTTTTACCGGGACGACTGAGGACAGCTGTGTTAGTTTCACGATCCCACTCAAATAAAGGCCAAATACCAGTCTGAACACCTAAACGAGAAATTTCGATAGATAGAGCAGAATCAGAACGCCAGTTAGGAGGACAACTTATATCAATTTGGATGAATTTGAAACCTTCAAAAGAAAGTGCTTTTTGGAATTTTTCTACAAAATCTTCAAGATATGCTGAACTAGCTGTTGCTACATAACGAGCATTATTCGCCATCATAATAAAGGGGACCATTTTTCTTGGAGTTGTATTTCCTTTTGGAGTTGTAGTCGTTCTTGCTCCTATCATGGTGTCTCCACTACGTTGACCACCTGTATTGCCATAGACATTGTTGGAATACATGACATGAAGAATGTTCTCTTGACGATCACAAGCACCAATCTCTGTTGCGATACCAATATCTGCAGCACTGCCATCTCCTCCCCAAACGATAACTTTCAAGTCATCTTTTCCTTTCTTCTTTAGTGCTCTAGATATTCCTGAAGCAACTGCATCACTTGCAGCAAAAGCTGTGTTTATTGTAGGGACATTAAAAGCAACGCCCTTTCCTGATCCTTGATAAACACTTGCACAACTTGCTGGTACTACTAAAACTGCTTTATCTGCGACCGAACCAATTGCATGTCGGAAAGCTAGCGCAGAACCGCATCCTGCGCAAGCAAAATGGCCTTTCAACAACGCATCTTTTGGTTTTATCATTAAATCTTTTTGAGTTACTGGCATTTTATCATCTCACTCCTTTAGCTCCTTTTTAGCTAAATCTATAATTGCAGAATATGGAACATCCTCACCACCAAGACCCATAATCTTTCCAGAAACTGAAGTATCAACGTTGTGTCTTTTTAGTACTGCTTCAACTTCAATTCTTAGGGGTCCTTCATGACCAAAACTTGCAGCACGATCAATAACCACAAGCTTATGATTCTTTTTAGCAAATTCAACTATATCTTCGATTGGAAATGGTCTAAAAGTTCTTACTCTTAATGCATTGACACTATGACCTTCTGCTTTCAATCTGTCAATAGCTTCGTGAGCTTCATCACCTATAGTTCCTAACGTTACTAAAGTCAAGTCTGCTTCATCATCACCATAAGGTTCAACTAATCCATTTCCATATGAACGACCAAAGTATTCTTCAAATTCCTTATGAACATCAACAATTTTTTTCTTAGCTCTCTCCATAGCTACTATTAAATCTCGTCTGTTCTTTGAATATTGGGCAGGACCAGTCATTGAACCATAAGCCCAAGGATTTTCTACATCCAATGCAATTACTGGATCATCATAAGGACCTACAAATTCAAAAGCATCTTCTGGGTCTGGTAAATCTACTTGTCCAGTTGTATGACTGATTACAAAACCATCTAAACATGGCATACTTGGAAGGGCTATATCTTTACTTTCAGTAATCTTAAAAGCTTGAAGAGTTGTATCAAAAACTTCTTGGTTATTTTTAGTATACATCTGTATCCAACCCGCATCTCTAAAAGCCATCGAATCTTGATAGTCTGGCCATATGTTCCATCCTGGTGCAAGACAACGGTTTACTACAGGCATAATAATTGGAAGACGACCATATCCTGTCCAAAAGACATTTTCAGCCATATACAATAATCCTTGAGATGAAGTTGCAGTGAATGTTCTCACACCACTCCAGGCGGCCCCCATACATGCTGCAAGAGCAGAATGCTCACTTTCTACAATAACAAATTCAGCTTCAAGTTTGCCTTCATCGACAAATCTGCTGAGATTCTCAACGATCGTCGTCTGGGGAGTTATGGGATATGCTGCAATAACATCGGGTTTAGCAAATAAAGCTGCGTAAGAGCATGCATCGTTTCCTGTCATAGATTTTGTTTCTTGTTTAACTACCATCTCATTCACCTTGTGGAACCATTTTTATTGCGCTTTTGGGACATTCTTGCGCGCAAATACCGCAGCCCTTACAATAATCGTAATCAAAACTTATAGGTTCGTCTTTTTCTCTATCAGCTCGATAGATTGCATGATCTGGACAATATTTCCAACAGATATTGCATTTGATACATAAATCTGGATCTAGTACAGGATAGAAAGTTCTCCATTCACCTGTTTTTCCAGCTACTCCTTCCATTGGGTACAATATTGGTTGACTTGGTCCCTCTGTCATGCTCTAACCACCTTTGTTTCTTCGTAAGCTCTTTTTGCAGCTTCAACATTCTTAGGAGCTCTCTTTTCTCCCCAATAATTTCTGATTGCTTTCTCTAGGTTTTCAAAGCTTATCAATTCAGTTCCCTTAACAAAAGCTCCTAACATAGTCATATTCACAAGAGTAAATCCACTGAGAACTAAACCTAGTTCTTGTGAAATACCTGTTGCGTCTACATAGGCTACTTTCCTTCCAGTTCCTTTCAATTCTTCAGGAACTTCTTTGGAGTTAACTATAATTACTCCATCCAGGTCTACTTTGGAAATATCAATTCTATCAAGCAATGAAATATCTAAAATCATAGCATGGTTCGGATCATAAACGGGACTATGTATTCTAATTGGTGCATTATTGAATCTTACATAAGCTTCAACAGCTGCCCCTCTTCGCTCTGAACCATATTTTGGTATTGCTTGAGCATCTAGACCTTCATACATGGCTGCTTCAGCAAGAATTTTAGCTCCTGTAACTCCTCCTGAACCACCACGACTAATTTGTATGATTTCTATCATTACTTCTAACCTTATCAGCTCTGCTGGGAGGTTTGTTTCATTTATTATAATATTTTAGGTATTACATTAAAGTTGTAACAAAATTGCATAATCCAGCCTTAGCCAGTTTTAAAGGCATTTAGGAGCGATTTAAGTCCTTTATATTTTTTAAAATGAATACCTTTTCCACACATCAATCTTATTGAATCAGATTCAATTTCTGTAAATGGACCTACTCTTGTAATTATCTCAACATTTGCATCATGTCTTCGTTTCAAACCAGACAAACCTAACATCACATTTGGTCCTTTAAACTCAATAACATCAAGTCCAGCGAATCCCGCTATCTCTTGAGGAGTAGCTATACCTAATTTGGTTATGGTCTCCTGTGTTGCGTATTTTCTAAGTAAAAGAGCATTAACTTTAAGTTCGGTGGTATTAGTAAAAGTAGCTTTGAGAAGATCTACAATGAACTTATGTTTTTTAGTTTTCTCACCTGCAGAACAAATGGCCACACCTAACTCTGGTAAAATTGAGAGAAACATAAGCGAATCCAAAGGCAACTTCATTAAATCATTTTGATCTTGAAGTTCTTTGAAACCAAACATATATACAAAGTGCAATGGTGATGAACTCAATTTGGAAATGTAACTATTACTGAATTTCAAACCACTCTCTTCTTTCAATATCATTGACTTCTTGAGTAACTCATTTTTTAGCTTAGTTGAAGTATCGTACTTTGTGACAGGGGTAAACAAATAAACACGTTGAAATTCTTCAAAAAACAGATTTTCTACTGCTTTAGACCAGAAATTTCGAATTTTTGTACTAGTTATTTTTTTCTCCTTAATTTCCTTGAACAAAAGCTTCTGAAGATCATCTTTTGGCTTCTTTTTTACTATTTTACTAGTAGTAGATAAGACAGAAATTATTTTATCTTTTGAGATGTACTTGAATATGGTTTCTTTCGTCATATCTACCATTCTCGATTAGCACTTGTATTTGACAGTCTATCTTGATATTCTACAATTAACTGATTATTTAACTTTTTCATCGTTTCTGGCGTGAGAAAACGAGATGAGTTCAAAAACAAAAATATGTGAACTAAAATGTGTATTCATCAAATCAGAAAATCACATCTATTTTCAGAAGGATGAGTTGGATTTCAAAAGCTGTTATTAAAGCACAAATAAAAACTATTAGAACAACCATTTTCCAATTCTTTCTCTGTGACATTTCAACATACAAAATAAACCAAAGAATGCTTGCAACTGTCAATATAGAAAATACTACTAACATAAAGGTTAGCCAACCACCTGTTAAGAGCCCATTATATGCTGTGTATGCCATTCTTAATCCCTTTTTAATCTTCTGTGCGTGATTTTTTTAAACGTTTAAAAATCTTTGCCATTCAGACAGCTTGAGAAATTGCATGAAAAGAAAATTATCCAGGAACGAAGAAATCTCCAGCTATTTTTCCTTTAATTTTCAGCTTTTTGATGTACATTGGAATGATTTTCTTAATACTCTCGACATCAAAACCTATTTCTTCGGCAAGATCAATTACATTGAATTTTTCTCCAGAACTCATAGCATGCTCAATTTTGTATTTAGCAGTATCTTCTTTTTTGAATTCACCTTTAGTTTTTCCCTTAGCTCCAGTTCGGTTTTTACCACATTTTGGGCAATCCCAGGTAGCCATTCTAGTAATAGTAACGTTACCTTGTTTATCGGGCATTGGACTAACAATATTCCATTCTTTTTTTGTTGGAACATCTGTAGGAATCCATTCTTCTCCACAGTTCTTACATTTTATCAGTTTCTTCTTCGCCATAAATCTCAAATATCGTTCAGTTAACTTAATTAAAATCTTTTCTATGAGTTATTATTCCAACAACCATATCTCAGCTTGAAAGCTAGTTTTATAAGAGACCATGTTAAGAAAATGTTGACTAGAAAAGTGATTTTCATGAGGCAGTGTTTAGCTTGCTGGGAAGACATTGAAGAACAAGACCAAATTTGCCTACATTGTGGGTCAAATCAAGATGAGATAAAGGATTATTTAGCTCTTGTACTTCTCAAGCAAAGAAAAAAGAAAATCACCATTCCAGAACAAACATCTACTTTAGATTATGTTATTGATGTAGATCCTAAAACAGCTGAAGATTTTACCTTTGCTAAACTTAAGGCTGAAACAAGAGATCATCAAGCTAGAACCCCACCAGGAGCAACATATCAACCTGCAAAACCTTCATGGCTAGGGAGTCCAACAGCTCCCAAAGCTTCACAACAAATTCCTCAAGAAGTTGGTCAAGATTCAAAATCAATCCCCACTCAAATAAGTAAGAAATCAATTGAATGTCCAAACTGTTCTAAAGAGGTTTCATTCTTAAAATATTGTAAAAACTGTGGTTATCAATTGCATAGAGAATGTCCCCATTGCCAAAAAGTTAATTCTGTCACTTCCAAGTTCTGCACCAAATGTGGAAAATCAATCAAACCTTTGGTTGAGAAATGAATTAGGAATAAGTGAATTAAAATGAAACTCCCTAAGCCTTATGTTGCTATACTTTTTAATTGGAACAAAGAAAAACATTCCACGGACATAATTTATTTTAGTCTTGGTTCAAGTAAGGAAAGACGATCTTTGACTCATACTCGATTGCAATTTGTGTATGAACGGAATCATATGAGGGTTTACAAATATCTCAAAATTGGACGAAGCTCTAACATTTATATTCGCCCCCGTTTTGCTACAGAAAATTTGAGAGAAGCCCAATATCTCCTTATTCCCGATACAGATCTCCCTTGGGATAATGCAGGATTACTAGAATACTGTCGTACTTTCAAGATATCAAAACCAAAACTTGCTCCCCTTTGTTCATTTTGTCTATCCAGAAGAATCAAATGGACCGCTTTAGATACTGATTCTGTTAAATTTAAAGGGAAACGTATCTGTGATTACTGTAGTAAAAATCTACTAACAAGTGAACTACAACGAAGCAATTTAGTTGTAACAGGGGGACTTACAAAATTCTTCCAACAACAAGCTCAAAGAGAAGGTAAACTGGATGATGTTCTAGAGAATATTTCCTTTGGTGCAGACCAAGATCCTATAAACAGACCAGACTCAACACTCTTTGATATCATTCCAGCTAAGAAGATTGAAGACAAAATGAATGTAAATCAAGTTGATCGATTATCTTCTCAATTCAAAAGATTGCTCATAAGTGATGGAATTCAGACTCTTCTTCCAATTCAAAAATTAGCTCTAGAAAAAGGTCTCTTAAGAAATAAAGACCTTCTTGTATTAGCGGGTACTACCTCAGGTAAAACTCTTGTGGGGGAGTTAGCAGGCATAAACTCAGCTTTGAAAGGTAAAAAATTCATATATTTATCTCCTCTAGTAGCTCTTACTAATCAAAAATATGAGCAGTTCAAAAAACGGTATAAAGCTTTGGATCTAAAAACTACTATAAGAGTAGGAATGAGTAGAATTCAAGTTGAAGGCGAACATAAACCTATAATTGATGAAACTTTTAAGACAGCAAACATCATTGTTGCAACCTACGAAGCATTTGATTTTCTTCTAAGAGATGGTAAAAAGAAAGAAATTGGGGACATAGGTGTAATTGTCATTGATGAAGTACAGATGCTTGTTGCTAAAGAAAGAGGATTTAGATTAAATGGTTTAATTTCTCGATTGAAAGCTCTATTTCCCAAAGCTCAATTTATCTATCTCTCTGCAACCATTGGAAATCCAAAGGTTCTAGGAGAAGATCTCAATGCCGAAGTAGTAGAGTATTTGGGTAGACCTATACCTTTGGAAAGACATTCAGTTCTAACGGAAAACGAACATGAACGATTTGAACATCTATTCAAAATCTGTCAACATGAAGAAAAAATTAAGTCATCAACAGGATATAAAGGTCAAACATTAGTCTTCACCAATTCAAGAAGAAACTGCGAGAATGTTTCAAAAAAACTTAAAAAAAGAGGTTTATCAGCTGCTTTTTATCATGCTGGTTTAACTTATCGTCAAAGGAATATTGTTGAGAAAGGTTTCGAAAAAGGAAGATACTCCGTAGTTGTAACAACGATAGCCTTAGGTGCAGGAGTAGATTTTCCAGCATCCGCAGTTATTTTCGAAAACCTTGCAATGGGTATAGAATGGTTATCTGTTGCAGAATTTCATCAAATGCTAGGAAGAGCAGGAAGATATGGTTATCACGATAATGGAAAAGTCTATCTTTTAATTGAGCCTGGAAGAAAAATATTTGCAGGTCAAAAAGAAACTGAAGAGCAAGTAGCTTTTGATCTATTAACCAAACCAATAGAAGATGTTGATCCAATTCTAGATACAATTGAAGAAGAGGAAGAAATTTTGGCAACTATAGTTGCTTTCCAAAATGTCAGTATTTCAGATGATAAGATGATTTTTGCGAATATTATAGGGAGGTCGAGTCCCCTTCCTGATAATATGAGAGCATTACGCAAGATGAAAATGATTGATGTTGAAAATATGATAATCATTCCTACAAATTTAGGAAAAGCTGTTTCCTTATCATTTTTATCACCTGCATATGCTCTCCGTTTAGTACAAAAAATTGAAAGGAAAAAATTCAAAAGCTTTGAAGATGATTTTGCTTTAACTTTGGCCATCAAAATACAACCCTTCAGATCTGCTCATTTAGTTCCGAAAGTGCATGGGGACATAGAAAGAACTCTAAAAACAAATATTTCAACAAATATATTCTCAGGAGCAATTCTTGACCTTTATTCAGGTCATGGATGGGGAAGAAGGAGTCCAACAAAACTGATTATTGACACATTTGCAATTTGGACCAAAGAATTCTTTACTTGTAAATGCTCAGATAGACCGTTTTGTACTTGTGGAGAAGTTAACCTTTCGAAAAAACTAGTAGAACTAAGGAAAATAGGCTATTCCCCCATCCGTATTTCTAGTGAATTTCGTAAGAACTATAATATTCAGCTCTATCCTGGTGATTTATATTCATGGTTAGATGCATTGGTGCATAACTTGAATGCTATTGAGCGTTTAGCAAAAGTTCTGGATAAGACACAGTTACAGAAAAGTGCTAAAAACTATACAAAAGAAATCGAAAAACCACAAACAAAATAAATTATGTCTATGCGTCAAATTTATCAATATATATACTTTTTATTCATATCGAAAGGTTAGTGCAGTGTATGTATAAGTTAGATAAAGAAATGTCTCTCTCTCCTGAAGATTTAAGTATGGTCATAGCTTGTTTGGTAGTTCTTATATTAGCTTTTACTGATATAAGATCTGAGGACTCTATATCTTTCGCTTCCTTTCCAGCTATCGGAATATTGCTGGTAAGTTGGGGAATTGTCAGATTTAGGCGAAGACCTTTACCTAAGCAAGTTCATTATAAAAGAATGATACATTTATCAACTATCAAAGTGCTAAGAAATTACCATCTTATAACAATAATTTTGGGATATTTATTCATCTTGTTTAGATATCCTGCATATCAGGATAAAGATTTCTTGATAGCACTAATTTTTAATTTTGTAGCTCTGTTTTTCATCTCAATTCTTGAGTTTACAGGACACGTACTAGTGGCAGATAATATTGAAGTTTTAATCAAATTAGATGATGAAGATGATAAATTATTCCTTAAGAAGAGATTCAAGTTACTCTTTGGAACTAGGTTCTATTTCATCATATCAATATTCACATTAATCAGTTTAGGGATGACTTATTTCCCCATAGTATCAATATTCACAACACAAGATGTTTTTCTTATCATTATGCAATTTGTGACTCTTCCTCTGGCAATAGGTTGGTATTTATTCATTTATTACAAAACTATGTCATTTGGTAGAATAAAAGATCCAAGTTTATTGTTGAAAGCAATAGATTATTATGAATCAGCAGATCTTACTGAAGAAAGCTTCAAGCTTATTGAAGATCACTTAGAAGTGGATCCAAATAATGTTGTTTTAGTGTCTAGATTAGCTTTAATGTACACCAAGGAAGGCAATTATGATAAGACATTGGAATATGCAGGTAAAGTACTAGCTGAAATTGGTGAAGATTATCTTGACAGACCTCATATGACTTCTCGAGCTCATTTACTTAGAGCTATAAGCTTGAATGCAAAAGGAAGATATCAGGAAGCATATGAAGAGGTTTTACAGACGTTGAAAATTACTCCTGAGAACAACTCTGCAAGAAAATTGAGAAGAGACCTTAGGCGAAAACTCAAATCTATTGAGTAGAGAACCGCAGTTTTCTCATTTCTACTACCACAATGTGTTTATATGTTTTTTATTAAATAAGACTAGATGAGACTTTGTTCGATAGATTATTCTCTCAATGAAGAAATCAATCCTAAAGTCATTACTAATTCTATTGATCCTGTGAAAGCTAATGTAAAGTTTAACATTGTTAAAAGAAGGAGTCATGGATTAGATCGGAAAACTCTCGAGAAGTCTCACATCCTTTTCATAAGTCTTCCCCGAAAAAAACTAACTCAAGAGCAATACATCGAATTGATTTCCTATATTGATATTGGAGGTTGTTTGATTTTAACATTACCATCCCCACCTTGGACAGAGCTCGGAAGATTTTTTGAGGAATTCAGAAAAGAGATAGGGATATCTTTTCAATCAAAATTTGTATATGGATTGCCAAAAATACCAATGAATGTTCGTTTATTAGGATCCGATTTAACTATAACAAAAGCTCATGTTATCAATTCAAATATGAATGAAAATTTTATGAAAGAGAATGGAATTAAGCGATTTATTCCTCTTGCTCTAATGGATGATCAACCTGTTGTTTTAGCCGCTTTCAAGAGAAGAGGAAGATTCATTGTTTTCAGTTCTCCTGAAATATTCAACAAACAAAATTCGGATTTCTTGAGCAGATTAATTCTATTATCAGGAAGCAAACAGGATTTCATGTTATCAAAAACTATAGAAAAGTACCAGATTGGAGATTCTAACTTTTTTCTGCTACTACAACATGCTTGTTTGGATAGTTATTTATTATCCCTCTACCATTATGATTTTGTCTTCCATCAAGAAACAATCAATCTAGCAATTGAAACTAACTTACCTAAAAGAATCCATTCAATAATAGCTAGACAGAAAGTATTGAGTGAAAGACCTAATATTGGAGAGATAATTGAAACTATTGAATATTTTAAAAGTGGAAGGTGAAGCTAGTGCTAATCAAACGAATCTTAATCATTACAGAACATGGTGTTCCTATCTTTGATTATGAAGAGTATGGAAGAGATGATGAAGTTCTAGTTTCAGGATTACTGACAGCAATCCTAAGATTTGTTGAGGAAACTGAAAAAGAAAAGCTTTCAAGGCTTCTTCTCGAAGAAAGCCAGTTTCTGGTTATTTCTAAAGAATCTCTAATATTCATTTTCCAGATTTCAGATGAGATGCCTGGTGATTATGCAGAATTTGTAAGTAATTGTATGTTTGAAAAATTTATGAAAAAGTATGCTGAGCAGATTAAGGCTTTTAATGGAAATGTCAGTATTTTTCATGATTTTCAGGATAGATGTAAGGAAATCCTCCTTGAATGTGGAGCGGATGTGGTGGATGTCTTAATTCATGACCAAGAAGGTCGAAATCTTCGAGCTTGGTGTTTATTTTCACTAGATTATGAACCACTTATTGTAAGAGCAAGTGCACCAAACTACAATATTGATAGTTTTACCATTTTCCAAGTATTAGGTAAAAGTGTGAAGAAGGTTACTTCTAAGTTAGCTAACTACTCTAAAGGAACTTGCTTCCATGTTACGCATAATGGAAATGTTATTCAAACAATCATTCTACCTCATGCTATTATAATAACCGAATCACTTGTAGAAGAGCTAAAAGCAAAAGGAATCAAACAATTTAAAACAAGAACAGCTCAGCAGCTGATTAAAATATTTACTAAAACATACACTCCAGATTCTATAGATGTTTATAATAAAAGCTTGGTTTCAACCACCACACAAAAAGAAATTCATGAAGATCAAAAGCTCATACTAGATCTGTTCAAAGCAGCAGAAAAAGGGTTTCAATACTTATTTGATTCCCCAACACATTTACAGATTTTAAACTATAATGAGAAAAGTTATATCTATGTTAAATTAATTAATCGAACTATTATCATGGAATTTAATAGAACAGTTTCTGTATCAACAATTATAGAACGTACAAAGAAATTGTTTGAAGAAGCGATAATTGTTAAGGACGATATCCCTGCAGCAGTGCTAGAAAGACAGTAGTGGCAGTAATATCTGCAGTAGTCCCTGGATTTATTTGTGTATTTTGTGATGTTCTAAGATAAGCATCTAACTCTTTTATCTTTGTTTGACCATCATCAGTAAATACTCCACCAGCTTGAACAACTTTCTTTGCTTCTTTATTAACATATGAAGCAATTTCATTACCAAATCTTTTAGCTATGTGAGTGTCTTTCTTTTCTGAAAGTAACGTAATATAGGTTTGAGTTATTGAATTTCTAAAATTCTGATTCTCTTCAAATGCTCTCAAAAAGGTAGTATAACCATATTTTAGTGTGATCTGGTATTTATGTGATAATTCGTGAAAGATGAGATCTCTACCCTTATAGAAATTTGTGTATTCGTGAAGATTTGTTCTTTCATGTTTATGGATTTCCAAAAATGAATTGAAATCATCTTCCTCCTTATCAGATGGGAGCAATTTTTCTGAAACAGACTTATTTAAGGCTTTTGTTAGATAGATACAGTCTTCTGTAGTGGAATTTTTGAGAAACTGTTCCGATGTATAGACAACGTTGTCTAGATTTAATCGAGTATTGGTCTTCATACCTTCATGGGCAAAACAATGAGCTGCTCCAAGTGTAATTGGTGCAAACATTATCAAAGTTCCTAGTATAGTATTTCCTGGACCCCTGTACCAGGTTAAAGCTTGTTCTAGAGCTCTTTCAATGAAAAAACCAATTTCCGCATCCTCATACCATAAATGATTTTCAGCAACAAGAATTCCTCTCTTTGAAAGTCCAAAAATTGGAGAATAAAGATTACTACCTCCTACTAAGAAGTGCTCAGTTTTGGTATCTGCAAATTCATTTCTAAAGGAAGCACCTCCAGGCTTTGAATCTGCAGCATATAAGAGATTATGGGCAAGAACAGCACATTGAGAGATATATAATTGTACATCAAGTACCTTGCCTTTAACATCATTAGGTATTTTTGAGAAAGGCATTCAAGAAAAATAGACTGAATTCTATTTTGAATGCATCGGTAATTGAGAAACGAATAGATTGCGGGTTGTTGAAAAGATATCTCACGTATATATCGGACTAACGTTAAGTTTAATTATGTTCTTGAGCTACTAATATTGTAATGTTTCCAAAAGGGAAAGATTCGATTTTTGTTTGTAAATTTTCAATAGACATAGTATTATCTTTTCATGGTATAGGTGATTAAATGTGAATAAAAATCTAAGAAAAAGTGATACACTTGCACACACAACAGGTTCTTTTATTAGTATTTTAAAGGATGTAAACAATGTTTGGGATGAAAAAACCCAGAAAATAATTTCCTTAAGCCCTGATGTGTTTAGAGATGTTAAAGAGATCATTTCTTCAAAAGGTAAGATCGTTACAAAAAAGGAAGAAATAATTGCAAACCTAACAACATTATGTACTCTTTACAATGAGATGGAACAAGTTAGCGCAGAAAGAATTGATCTAATGATTGAGATGGAAGGCCTAGACTTCCCCATTAAAACTCCCAAAAAATTGCTCGATGTATGCAGAAGGGATGTAGAAATGAATAAATCGTTGAAAAACATTGCTCATAACATCAGTAAGACAATGACTTTCATAGATCAAAATATAACATATATTGAATTATTAGAAAACTCATTAAAATCATTTGAAGATGCTTTTACTGAATATAATGAAATCATAGATGTCAGTAGATTTCTAACCGCAAATCTAGAGAAAGAATTAGAAAAAGAGTTCAAAAAAGCACGCAAATATGGAGACATGGTCTAATTTTCTCTTTTTTTTTCTTATATTTGAAAAAAGTTATTAGAAGACACTGTTTATTTGATTCAATGAATAATAATTCTGACAAAGTTTTTACTATCAAAATGACTAGAGCTTTAGAGGACAATGTCTTTTTTACAGGAGTAACAATTTTTGAGATGATGGAAACTGCTGGACAAGTAATAGCTGAAGAAATCGAAATTTATTTTACTTCAAAATATTTGAAGGATATTGTCTTTCTGGTTGGATTTGGGAATAATGGAGGTGATGGATTAGTTGCAGCTAGATATCTTCTAGAAAAAGAATACAACTGTAAGATGGTTGTGGTAGGAGATAAAACTACATTCGACTCTTTAGCATCACAAGAAAATTACAATAAACTGAAAGCTGTTTTACCGATAGAAAACTGGTATCAGATAAGAGAAATATCTGATATTGAACAAATATTCGGGGAGATTGGAAAAGAAAACCTTCTCATAGATTGTATCTTTGGAATTGGAATTCAAGGAAGTTTGAGAGAGCCCTATTATTCATTGATTGATTTCATTAATCAAAAATACAAGGGAGGTATAATTTCTGTAGATTTACCTTCTGGGTATGATTCGGAAGTAGATAATGAGATGTTCATTAGAAATCCCAATAAAATAATATGCCTTGGAAGAAACAAAATTGGAGTAAAGATTTTCTCTGAAACTGAAACTGTAGTCAGAAATATAGGAATCCCATTAAAAGCTGAGAAATACATTGGTTTCGGAGATTTGAAATGGTATTACCCTAGAAGAAAATCAAATAGCCATAAGCGTCAGAACGGTGTGATTACAATCGTTGCAGGTTCGAAGGACTATATTGGTGCTCCAGCTTTAGCTGGAATGGGAGCTTTTAGGACAGGGGCAGATCTTATCTTTATTCTTACTCCTTCTGATATTAGGGATATAGTGGCATCTTACAGACCAGATTTTATTACCATTCCAGCTAGTCAAGAAGAGATAGAACCGTCGGATATAGAAGATCTTTTCTCACATCCAAGGATTAAAGGTTCCAGTTTTATTGTAGGACCTGGAATGATGAATTCACAAACTACGAGAAACACTCTACTAAAATTTTTAGAAAATGAAGAAAAGCGACAAGTTGTGATTGATGCAAGTGCTCTAAGTATGATGGATGAAGAACAGCTCAAATTGCTTAAGAATCATGATGTTGTTTTAACGCCACATAGAGGAGAGTTTAGGAGTATTTTTGGCACAAAGTTGACTGGAGATTTAGAATCCGATTCTAAGACAGTTACTGAAACAGCTCAAAAATGGAATACCACAATTCTACTAAAAGGAGAAATTGATATAATTTCAAATGGTAAAATAACCAAGTTTAATGAAACAGGTCATCCTGGGATGAGTGTAGGGGGGACTGGAGATGTTCTAACAGGAATAATTGCAGCGTTATTATCAGTAACTAAAGATTCTTTTCTTTCTTCATGCTTAGGTGCCTTTATCTCAGGTGCTGCTGGAGAACTAGCAGCTAGAAGTTTCGGTGATGGTCTCATGGCATCAGATATACCTAATTTCATATATCCTATTATAGAAAAAGCATTAAATTTTAGAGCTAAAGAAACTTGAATATTTAGGGACTTGGTGATAAAGAGACTACAATTGTTCCAATTCCCAAATGAGTAGCAAGTGCAGGTGTTAAATAATTAATAATCTTTTCACCTAAAGGAATTTTAGTTTCAAGTTCCTTCATAATCCTGTTTGCTGCTTCCACATCGTCACCATGAGTTATCATCAGATCATATTGTTTGTTCTTCTTTATTCTACTTAGAATTTCTTTAATAACTCTAGTTTGAGCCTTTTCTTTTCCAGCAGCTTTATCTACTGGTTCTAAAACTCCATCTTTAAGCTCAATAATTGGTTTTGCTTTTAGCAGATTCCCAACGAAAAATCTAAGATTAGATATTATTCCTGATTTCTTCAGATTGTCTAGATTCTCTACATATCCCACGAGGAGAGATTCATCTCGTATCTCTTCTGCTTTCTTAACTATCTCTTCTTCAGGAACTCCCCTTCTTGCCAGTTTAGCAATTGCTAAGGAGACAAATGCTAAAACACCAGAACTAAATTTTGAATCGATTAAATAAATTTGTTTATCTTTGATTCTTTTCGTAATAATTCTTGCTGATTGAAATGTTGCTGATAATTTAGATGATAAAGTTGCTATAAATATGATGGAATAACTTTTCATTACCTCTGAGATTTTATCTAGAAAATCTTTAGGACTTGGAGCTGAAGTTGTTGGTAATTCTTTGAATTCTCTAAGCATTTTATAGTAATCTTCAACTTTAAGATCAATTCCATCAGCATACATTTTATCATCATGATGAATATAAACTGGTACTATATCGATATCATACTTCTCAGCTAATTCCTGAGGTAGATCTGAGGTACTATCTACGATTACTTTCACTTTCTTAGTTTCCAAACATAATCATCTCCATATTTTACTTTCTGTGAATTGATACTATCAATGATAAATAATCTAAATAGTTGAGAACAATCAGTTGAGGACTATATAAATTATTTCAACAAACATTCTCTAATGAAAGTATATATAAAAAAACTAAGGAATTATTTTCTAGTTTTTCTTGCTTTCCGAATTGCTCTTTCTTCTTCCTTTGCTCCCTTTTTAGCTCTTTTTTCTTCTGCGGTTCTAGCTCTCTCTCTTCTTTTTTCTCGTTCTTTCATTTGTTTATCTTTTTCTTTCTCTTGCTTTTGTTTCTCTTTTTCAGAAAGCTTCTTAATTTCCTTCTTCACAACTGTTGGAATTGGTAAATCCTTTGTTTGAACTGTAACCTTAGCAAAATACTTGAGAACTGTCATTGCAAATTTTGTGAGTACTAGAAGATCTGCAGGTTTCTTA
>JAUWJS010000142.1 GCA_030607575.1 Candidatus Heimdallarchaeota archaeon
CATAAGATTACTCTGGTTTGAATTCTCTATCAGCTTTGTTTAGGTTTTTATTCTTAACAATCAAGTATTTAAAGTGAGAATTTTAGTGAAAGATAGCATGAGCAATGTTGAAGATATTATCTACAAAGAAGCCATTGTTAATGCCTATAAATACGGTTCAGCAGAGAGAAAAATTGTTTTAAGAAAAATAATGGCAAATTATCCTGATCTCAGAAGCAAAGTGAAGGAGATTCAACTACTTTTAGATAAAACTATCGCAGAAGTAAATGAAATCCCCACAGATAGGTTGAGACAGATTGTAGAAAAGAAGTATCCAGATAGCATAATAGAAGAGAAAAAAGAGAGAGATTATCTTCCTGAAATAGTCAATGCTATCAAGGGTAAGGTAACAGTTAGATATCCTCCTGAACCATCTAAGCACCCTCATTTGGGACAAATGCTGTCCTTCTGCATTAATCATTTAATAGCTGAAAGATATGAAGGTAAGAGAGTTTTACGTTTCGATGACACCAATCCAGAGAAAGTTCAGACAGAATTCTATGATAGTTTCAGAGAAGTCATTCAATGGATGAATTTGAAAATTGAAGATGAAGTTCTAGCATCTGATCATATGGAATTATATTATGAAAAAGCGAAAGAATTAATCAACAACAATGAAGCGTTTATTTGTACATGCGATAGAGAAACAATGGCAAAATTAAGAGCAGAGGAAAAGCCTTGTTCTTGTAATCTAAACAATTCAACAGAACAAAATCTAGAATTATTCGAGAAAATACTTGGAGGACATTTTGAACCAGGAGAAGCTGTAGTTAGATTAAGGGGAGACATGTCCTCAAAGAATGCTGTCCTGAGGGATCCTGTATTATTAAGAATATCTAATCACATTCATTGTATTCAAGGAGATAAGTATAATCTTTGGCCTATGTATGATTTTGAATCACCAATAATGGAAGATTTTACTGGTGTTACTCATATCTTACGAAGTATTGAATTTGGTAAAATGAGAGAAGAGCTTCAAAGTTTAATATCAACAAAACTCAGTTTGAAAATACCCAATTTTCTGGAGTATGCAAGATTTAATGTTATCGGGGCACCAACTCAAGGAAGAATTATCAGAGATTTAGTTGAGCAGAAGATAGTTACAGGATGGGATGATTATAGATTAGTTACATATCAAGCTCTCAAAAGAAGAGGAATTCAACCAGAAATCTTCGTGGAGATGATAAAAAGATTAGGAGCTACTAAATCGGCTACAAATATAGACTGGTCGTTAATTTCATCTATCAATCGAAAACTAATTGAACCAAATTCAAAGCATTTCTTCTTCGTAGATGACCCAGTCACTATACATCTAACCAATCCAAAATCACAAACAAAAGAAATTAGCCTACATCCAAAAAATAAGGATTTGGGAACTAGAAAGATATTAGTTGAAGATACTCTCTATCTAAGTAAATCGGACTTGAACATTCTACATATTGATGCCATTATTAGAATGAAAGATCTTTACAACATAAGAATCACAGAAAAAGTGTCAAATTCAGAATTTAAAGCGGAGATTTGTAGTGATGATTTAAAGGATGAAGTTCCACGTGTTCAATGGGTTTCAGAACCAGTTTCTGTTGAGATTGTAAAGCCAGAAATGTTATATTTAAATAATCGTATAAACAAAGATAGCTTGAAACATATCTATGGATATGGGGAAAAAGAATTGAAGAATCTGGATATTGGTGAAATTATTCAGCTTGAGCGCTTTGGGTATACAAAAGTTAATAAGATAACAGATAAAGTAAAGATGAATTATATTCATGGTTGATAAAATGCCTGTCGAAATTGGATTAGTATTATTCTTGGTTTTCATTGCTATTTCATTAATAGTAGCAGCAAGAGCCGCTGTAAAAAGCAAAAAGAAGAAAAGCGTTCCAAAGAAAAGATATAAACCATATCAACCTAAAGCACAGCATTCTAGAACTAGTTCACCAAGTCAACAAGTATATACCTACTCCGCTGAACAAAATGCTAAAAACGAAAAGATTCCAGAATCTAGAGCTGCATATGCAAGTGCTGATGAATACTTTAGAGCTGGAATGTATGATAGGGCAAAGGAGGAATATCTAAAAACAGGTAGAGTTTTTGGAGCAGCAAAATCAATTGCAGCTAAGGGACGGGAATTTGTTCCAGATTCAATTGAAATCATTTCTAGATATGCCCCAGAAAGAGAAGAAGAAATGGTTAGAAACCTATCCCGCTATTTTTATGATAGTGGTGAAACTGAGATTTCAGCATATATTCTTTTTGAAAAGGGATTAGAAGAAGAAGCTGATGCAGTATTAGCAACTATCGGGAAGTCAGTAAGTGACATAACTCCCAGTGGTGTTGTAGAAGTAAGTACAATAGATCAACCAATTATTATTCTGGAAGTTGATGACCAAAGAAGCTTAGAAGAGTTAGAAGAAATCGCTGCAGAAGTGGAGGAAGAGGAAAAAGAAATAGAAGTTGAAGCTAAACCTGTTCCCAAGTCAAGACTTCCTGCTACTCAGCCTATGAAAGTTGCAACTTCTGATTTAGATGAAAGATGCAGTGTTTGTATGTCTCCAATTAAAGCAGGAGAGAGTTTTATTAGATGTCCTTTCTGTGAAATTCCATCACATTTTGCGCATATAGTAGAATGGATTAAAGTAAAACCTCAATGCCCAAACTGCAGAAAGAAGCTTGTTTCAAAGATGTTTCAAACATAGTAAAAAGTTAATAATGAGACAAAGAATTAAGAGCCATGGTATTCTTACCTCCCTTTTCAGATACAATTATCAAAGAGTATATTGATTCCAATACTCAATCCCAAATTGCAGGTTTTGATTTATCCATCAAAGAACTAATAGAATTACAAGATGGAGGAATGGTAGACTTTGATAATACAAAACGAAGTATTCCAGAACATAAGATAATCACACCAGTTGATGGAAAATGGGAAATTAAACCAGGTGGATATCTTGTTAAGTATAATGAAGTAGTAGAAGTTCCACTTAATGCAATTGGAATGGTTCTTCCTAGATCAAGTCTAATGAGATGTGGAGCTACAGTATGTTCAGCTGTATGGGATCCAGGATATAAAGGAAGAGGAGTAGGATTATTTCTTGCATATGCTAATATCACACTCCACCAAAATGCAAGAATTGCACAAATAGTCTTTTTTGAGACTAAAGCAAAGACAACTAAAGGGTACTCTGGAAAGTATCAAAATGAGAATATCAAAGACTAAGAGATTTTAGCTCAAATGCCCATTAAGTTTATGTACTGAAAAAAGGCATTTCTTATATACATAAATCTGGATATTCTATCAGTAAAAGAGAAAGTGAAACCATGTCAAAGAAAGAAGAACCACCTAAAATAACAAAAACAAAAAAGACTCCTCAAAAAAAACCTCCAACTAGTAAGACTCCAGAAAAAAAAGTAAAAAAAGAACCTGAAGATTGGATTGAGGAAATACTCCCTAAACAAAGACCCAAAGTTGCTCTGAAGGAAGATAAAGACCTCAGTGACGTTGCTGTTAATCGAATACCTGGTATAGGTCCAGCTGTTGCTGATAAACTAATGTCCTCGGGGTATATTACTTTAGCAGCTGTTGCTCACGCATCACCAATAGAACTTGTTGAACATTGCGAGATTGGGGAACAAACTGCTAAGAGATTAATTACTGCAGCTAGAAGTCAAGTAGGAATAGGGTTCAGAAATGCAAAAGAATTGCTCAAAGTAAGACAAGAATTAGTAAAAATACCAACTGGAAGCAAAGCTCTAGATGGTCTATTAGCGGGTGGAATTGAAACAAGTTCTTTGACAGAAATCTCTGGTGAATTTAGAACAGGAAAAACACAAATTTGTTTTCAACTATGCGTTATGACAGCAATGGATAAAAAATTGGGGGGACTTGAATCGGGTGTTATTTATGTTGATACTGAGGGAACTTTCAGACCTGAGAGAATAATACAAATCTGTGAACGTTTTGGCGCGTCAGCTGAAGAAGTATTAAATCGCATTCATGTTGGAAGGGCATACAACTCTGATCATCAAATGGTTTTGGTTCTTGAAAGCCCGAAGCTTATTAGAGAAAAAAATGCAAAACTGTTAATTATAGATTCCTTAACTAGCCATTTCAGGGCAGAATACGCTGGGAGAGGTTCACTACTTGAGAGACAACAAAAACTCAACAAATTCTTACATCAACTCCTCAGATTAGCTGAAGTATATGATGTAGCAGTTGTAGCAACTAACCAAGTGTTATCAAAACCAGATGTTCTTTACGGAGAAACTACTTTTCCAATAGGTGGACACATTGTAGCACATTCATGTACTACTCGAATTTTCTTAAGAAAGGGAAAAGGTGACAAAAGGATTGCTCGAGTAATTGATAGTCCTCATATCCCAGAGATTGAAACAGTTTTCAGCATCTCAGTTGAGGGTATAATTGACCCTAAAGATTCCACTTAACACATTCAGAATCTTTTAATAACATGAAATCAAATCTGTTTGTTAGAAAGAACATAATTTCTATACCTATTGGTGAGTAATTTGGCAAAAGAAAATGGAAGTATCTCAGTCAGTGATGCAATAAAAATCACAGAACTAGAAAATAGAATACAAGACTTACAAACCAAAATTGAAGAGTTAGAAAATGGCAATAGTGAACTCTCAGAAAAGAGTAACGCCTTACAACAAGAATTAGATAATCTTAAGGAAAAAGCAGCTGAACTAGCTGACATTGAATCAATTAAAGCTAATCTAGAAGATGAATTGAATACTCTGAAAGAAGAAAATACTCAAATCAAACAAGAAAAAGAGAACTTGACAAATGAGGTTCAAGAACTAAAAAATGATTCAATGAAGAAGGAAACTGATTTAGCTAATGCTCAAAGAGAATTAAATGAAAAATCAGAAGATTATCAAGATAAGCAGCATACAATTGACAAACTAAGAGAAAGCGTTTCAGAGATGGAAAGTGCTAAGTCAGAAATTGAAGCTCAATTGGAACAAGCAAAAGATGAGAAGGCAACAGCTGAGAATAAATACAATGAGTTATTATCAGATTCTTCAAGACTGGAAAATATTAGAACTGAACTAAGGGACAAAGAAGAAGCCCTAAGAAGATTTCAAATTATAGCAGAAAAAGATCCATCTTATAGCTGGTTGTCAACTCTAGAGAAATTCAAAGTTATCGAACTAAAACGACTAGCTATGTCAACAGGATCTTCAACACATGCAATCTTAAGATATGTACAGATGCTAGAATCTGCAGGGCTTGTGGAAATAGAAATGCATGGAAAGGATGACCCTAATCCAACAATTAAACTAAAGTAATTTAGAATAGATCTTTCCATTTTTATTTTTTTACATTAGCCTGTTGTGGCTAAAGTAAACCTTTACATGATTGGATTTTGTTGTTTAGAATATCAACATAATCTATCCTAGAGTATCATTGCTGGGTAGCTCACTCTAAGTGGG
>JAUWJS010000173.1 GCA_030607575.1 Candidatus Heimdallarchaeota archaeon
GCAGCCATAGTTCCCGATTGACTATAGTGATTCAACTTTAAAAAAGTTAAGCTAAAGGAAAGGGGGTCATCAAGGATACTTATGAAAGCATCTTAACATAGTTTTGGCAAAGTTGTTTCTGGAGATACATTTAAAGCAGTCTATGCATGAAGCTTTATCTTGTCCTTTTTCCAATAAATTAACTAAGTCTGGTTCATTAATGAAAGGTTTACTCATTGAAATCAAATCAACAATTTTATTTTCTACCAGAAAATCCATGGTTTTTCTAGTTCTAATTCCGGAAACAAGAATTAATTGGAGATTGGGAACTGCTGATCTAATCTTCTTAGCATGACCACCCCAAGTAGCTTCAAAGTAACCGCTATCTTCAGCTGATCTTCCTCTTGATTCGCGTATCTTGCGTTCTTGTTCTGGTCCACCTCCACTTAACTCAGCGAAAGTTAATCCTAGTTCATGAAGTTTCCTGAGAATAATTATAATATCTTCAACTCTTACTCCTCCTTCAGGTGCAAAATCATCAGTGTTAATCTTGACTCCAATAACTGCATTTTCTCCCAGTTGTTTTCTTACTTCTGTGTAAACATCTAAGAGAAGCTTCATTCTTTTTTCTATACTACCTCCATATTCGTCTTCTCTTTTGTTTATCCTGTCAGAGAGAAATTGTGAAATGAGATATCCATGAGCTGCATGAATCTGTACTCCATCAAACCCTGCTTCGATTGCTAGTTTAGCAGCTTTTCCAAAATCTAAAATGATTTGTTTAATTTGTTCTAGAGATAATTCTCTAGCTTGTTTATCATCTTGTTCATAAAATGAAGCAGTAGCTCTATCATTAATAGAGGTATACCCTGCATGGTTAATCTGAGCAATTATTTTTGAACCGTTATCGTGTACAAGATTGGTTAATTCCTTCATCCTTGGTAGATGAAGCTCTGAACTAAGTCCTGATTGTTTCTCATGAGCTTTGCCTTTTTCTGTAACATATGAGTGACCTTTGATTATCAATCCAATGTTTCCTTTAGATAATTTATCATAATGTTCTAAGATTGAATCTGTTAAAATTCCATCATCTTTCGACCAATAAGAAGTTGTAGCTGATCGAACAAACCTGTTTTTAATTTCTAGCTTTCCCAAGTTGAAAGGAGTAAATAAGTCTGACATATGATTATTTTCTAATAGTACTAAAAAAAGCTTTAGCAAAATCGTTTGACAAAAGTTATAAACTAATCAAATAACAGAAATTATACTCAAAAAGCAGGTAGAATAGAAATGGTTTGTGGTTTAGATTTTGATTATCCAAATTGGTTGTATAGAACTGTAATGTTTATTGCTGGAATTGGAATTTTGCTATTTGTGATCAATGTGTTCATATATTCCTCAAGACAGGACCAAGTAACACTTTGGCTTTTGATTGGAGGAGTAATCCTAATAATACCTGCTATAATTGTATTCTTCACAAGAAGTAGTGACTACTAGTTATGTACATTTGTACCACATTTCGTGCAAAATTTTTTATTTTCTCTAAGTTTCACTCCGCAGTGGGGGCAAAATTTAGCTTCAATTTCATCACTATCTACAGATTCTAGTTCAGGAAGATATTGAGGTTTGACTTCTTGTTCTATATAGATAGTTTGAGTGTTTGAATCATATTCAATTCTGATATCAGCTGCTATTAGTAATGCATCAGAACTTAATCTGAAGAAACCAAGTGCAACTCCTATGGTTCCGCCTATTATGATTATAGCTGCTATGATTAAGGGTGTTAATGTAACATCTATGCCAGAAGTTAGTTCTGAAACACTAAAGGAAAGAGGTATCACTGAAAGAAGTGGAACTAATTGGGAGTAGAATAAAAACTTACTTGCTTTCTTTGGGAACACGCCAATTTCCTTGAGTTGGTTAAATGTTTTAGCAATGTTATAATATGCTATAGTAATCAGAGCAAATGCGAAAATTAGTAGAATTTCAGGGAGATAAATTAATCCAACACCTGTAATTAGAGGTAGGAAAATCCCTGCAAGTTGAGTTACTATGGATATCCTGATTAAATTACTTGCACTATTTGCAGGCTTAGAAACTCTATGTTCGGCCTTTGCTAGAAGTGTAAAACTTGATGCTAATCGAAAGAAAGAAAGAAGATACATTATTCCGGAAACTAATGCAACAAACATTGCAATAAAAGCTACAGAAAGGATATTCATATGCTGCTCTACTAGTTCCATAGCTAGCTGTTCAAGGTAAGCTGGATCATTTAATAGCTCAGGAGAAATACTTAGAATGGAATAGAGCAAAACATAGAATATTCCAATCATAGTTATAATTGAACTGAAGAGAATAATCTGAATATATCCAAGTCTTTTTGCATGCTGACTCATTTTGTTTTTAACGTTGTGGATAGATGGACCAAGTGTAATATTGCTATGGATATCTCATTCCTCCTTATCAATTTTATTTCTTCTCAAAGCTCTTTTTTACTTTGTCATAAGTGGATATCTGAAATGGGCAAACACGAATACAAATTGTGCATGCAAAATTGTTTCCAAAATAAGGAAAGCATTTCTCGTTATCTATGTGAGTGACTCTACCAGAATCGTGTTTTATTGCTTCTTCATAAATTGCACCAGGAGGACATGCTTTGATACATTTATTGCACTGCTCACAGAAATCTCTAATCCAGAGATGTTCATTTCCTTCATTCATAGGTAAATTTTCAATATTAGTATATACAGCAGTTAAGCGCAAAGTAGGACCATTGATAGGAGTTATTAGAATCCCTGCTTTACCAAAAGCTCCCATACCTGCTTTTTCTGCTAAACGAGGATAGAGAACAATTCCACCAAGAGGGTGAGAAGCATGAGAAGCAAATCCTTTTTTTCTTAGATATCGAGCTATTTTATTCGCTGCTACTCCCAGATCAGCGTAAGTTTGCCAGATATTTTTCAGTGCTTTTTTACTAGGTGCTGTACTAATTTTCTTTTTATCCATATTCATTGCTAAGACAATAGCATTTTCATAAGCAACAGCTTTCCTGGAAAATATATACGACCTAGGGACTTTAGTATAACCTATTCCTGAGATTTTGAGAGATTTAATGAAACTTTCCAGTTTAATGAACTCACTTTCTTCAATAGTATTTCTTGGATCTTTTTTATTATCTTTAAGATCATTTATTGCTTGTTTCATATTTTTCATACTAGATAAGATATGAGGCATTGTCTTTGGCGTCAAAGGAACATCAATCCCTTCTCTTCTAGCAAATTCAATTGGTATATCAAAACGTATGGGAGATTTTTCTGAAAAACTAATTGTTCCTTCCTTCTCAACCAATGAATTTTCCAATTCAATTATTTTCTCAAAACGAGGTATACCTGTTTTATTAAAGATGAATTTTTTAATTCTCTCAATTACACTCAAAATTCTCAATCCTAAAAGAAGCAAGTAAATCAATGCTTTAAGTATTATGTATTTTCTTTGCTGCAGCTGCTACAATTTTTTTGAATCTTACATGATAAGCATTTAAACATGTTATAAGTAATTTGTAAATATTTGAATCTTTAAACACTAAAACTTATTAGATAAAAAAAGCAGAAACTTTTTAACACGAATAGCATGGTGATATTATGTCTTTAGAAAACACAATTCAAGTTCAACCAGTAAAACTTACTCAAAAATTTGGAAGATATACCAAAGGATTGATGATCAGTGTAGCTATAATCCTATTTGCTACAATTCTGGCTATTATTGGTATTATGCACGGAATTGACATAATAATGACAGTTGGTTTTGTCATTGTAGGATTAAGCAGTATTATATTTTTAGTATTCTTTATTCTCTA
>JAUWJS010000162.1 GCA_030607575.1 Candidatus Heimdallarchaeota archaeon
GGATTTTGACTTCAAACAGAGATTGAAAGATTTAGGGAGCCCATTAACAAATGATGATGAAGAAGAGGACGAAATATAGATTTGTTTTCTCTTCAGTTTTTGCTAATTTAAACTCAAAAAAAACTAAACTGACACTGACAAAAGAGTTTTATTATACTAGCGTATTTTTACCTCAATCACATGAATCATCGAGCTCCAAAATCAAATGAAACGTTTGCTGCATATTCACATGCTACTGCACTAATTTTTGCCATTATAGGTTCTATTTACTTGATAGTCTTAGCAAAAGAAAATATTGGTTTGTTAATTACTACAATTGTCTACTCTTTATGTGTATGTTTTATGTTTGGAGCTAGTGCAATTTATCACACAGTGAAAAGAGAAGATTTCGAGGAATCAGTTTGGAGAAAGGTTGATCATGTAGCCATTTATTTTATGATTGCAGGGTCGTATACAGCTATATCGTATATATACACTGACGGCAATTTTAGATGGACTATTATAGGACTACAATGGGGATTTGTAGTTGTTGGAACCATTCTCAAAATACTTTACATCAAAGTTCCTATTTGGATAGATGTTGGAATATATTTAGTAATGGGGTGGATGATTGTAATTAGGTTGGATTATATGTTTAAAGCCTTTCCACTTAGAATCTTTTTACTTGTTCTGTTTGGAGGTATAGCGTATACTGTAGGAGCAATTTTTCATGCATTAAACAAGCAGAAACCGATCCCTGGAGTGTTTGTATTTCATGATATTTTTCATGTTCTGATTATAATTGGAGCTTCAGTTCATTATACTACAATTCTTGAAGCAGTTCTTTAGAAAAAGTATAACAAAAGATATAATGATTTAGCTTCCTTTATATTATCGAAGAACTAGGGATATTTGTGAGCTTAAAGTCTAATATTCGTCAAAAAATTGAATATCAATGTAACAACTGTGGGAAACTAAGGATTCTCTTTATAGCTCCTGCTCTTCAGAGTGAAAAGGTTGAATCTCATGGTTATAGTGAATATGCTGATGTTCATATTTGTAAAGATAATGAGTTAAAGGCGATAAAGCTCTTTGTTGATAACAATTATGATGTAAGAACTCAAGTAACTGTGGAGAGTAAACCAAAAACTGAAATCCCTGGAATTACAGAGATGTCCGGTTTAAGTATTCCTGTTCCCAAGAAAACTGAATTCCTTACTGAAATAATTGAACCAACTAAAGATTTTGGTGGATACAATATTTTTTGTTTAGAGATTAAAGATAAATTAAGACAACGAAAATATACTCTTAAAACAGATAAAGAAGGAAAGATAGTAAGTTCTATATCTCCTTTAGGTTTCATTGAAATCAAAGCACAAGTATCTGAAGATACGACTCAAGAATTTGCACAAGAATGGTTGATTAGTCTAGCAAACATATTAGAATCCCTTGTATTTTTAGATGAGGAGCTCTTAAGCTATTTAGGCATTTATCTGGATTATATGATTACTTCTAGACCTAAAGAAAAGGAACTCCTTGAATTAAACTTGCTCCTTCATTCTACAAAAGCAATCCCTCACTCAACAGAGGAGCACATATCAATATTTGAAGAACACGTGAATGAACTTTTTCCAGAATTAAATATCGTCAGTTATCGTATGTACAAAACAATTATGGAAACCTGTTTCAAAAATGAACAACAAACTCTGATGGATGTCTTTGAAAAAATAAGAGAGAAAATCACACAGATTCAGGGGTTTCCATATTTTATATCTGTTGTGAGTATTTTAGTATCTTTTGGTTTTGTAAACTTAGAAAAATTGGAGTTTTACACTTTAGGATAGTGATTAAATGGAATTTGATAAAGAGATATTTGAAGGTAAAGAAGCTTTCAGTGTTTTGAAATTTTTAAGCGATGAAATAGGACCAAGGGTTACAGGATCATCTCAAGAAGATGAAGCTGCTAAATATATCTTAAGCAAATTTGATGAATATAATAAGAATAAATCATCAATTAATACTTATCCTCACAAATTCTATTCAGGTAAAGAAGCTTCAGTAGCTAAGTTACCAGATGGGACTTCAATTCATGGGAAACCCATGTGGATGACAAAATCTACTCCTGGTGAGGGAATAGAAGGTAATGGCTTCTATTTAGGATCTATAAATCAGATAGATGAGATTCCTTTAGATGCTGTTCAAGATAAGATTGTGTTCATTTTTTTCTCTAGAGATTTTCTGGAACCAGAGATTTTCACTAATTTGAAAAAACTCTACAGATTGAAGCCTGGTGGAGTTGTTATACTTAGCAATTATAATTCAAAAGCAACTAGATCCGATCCATTCATTGAAGATCAATCTATATTTGCACAAATTCCAACAATGATAGTACCAGCGAACTTTTTTAGCAAACACAAAGATCACAGTTTTTCAGGAAAGTATATTCTAAAAATTAAAGGAATGACGCAAGATGGAAAACTAAACAATGTTATTCTTAAACATGAAGGAGCTAGAAAAGAAACAATAATAGTATGCGCTCATCATGATACAGTTGAATACTGCCCTGGGGCAAGAGATAACGCTTCAGGTATTGGAGTACTCTTAGAGTTAGCATGTATAATAACTAGAACTAAAACAAATTATAGCTATCTCTTTCTAACAATAGGTGGCGAAGAACAAGGTTTAGATGGTGTTTGGAAGTTTATTGAAAATAATATTTTATCAGATGTCATACTGTGCTTAAATATAGATGGTGTTGAATCACTTCCAGGTTTTGTTGCTTCTATTGTTGCAGGAGATGAAGATCTCTTTAAAATAGTGAAAGAAATAAGTCAAATTAATGAATACCCAGCTTTAGCTGTTAACAGTACACCTGACAGTGGAGATAATATGGCTTTTGCTCATGAAGGTATTCCTTCAATTATGCATATGATCAAGGGTTCCACAGAAGTAGGAATCAATCATACAGCTTTAGATACTTCTGAAGGTTTAGATGAAGAACCTCTTAAATTATTGGGGCAGTATTTGGTTAAACTAATCAATAGACTCGAGCTAATGGCAGAGGTTGAATTTTCAGTAAGTATCCCTCTTAAGTTAGAGGAACAAACAGTAAATTATTTTAAAAGATTAGAATTGTATAATGAGCATTAATGTTTAATTCACAATGATTCCTTTACAAAGTGCTACAAATCTTTATATTTCATTGTTTTTATTAATTATCAGACAATCTTTATCATGTAATTGTCTGAGAGTGAAATCATTTGAATGAAAATGAAAAATCTTCTCAAAGTGCATGGAGAGCTTTGCAGGAAATCTCCAGAAAAGAAAGGGAAAAAGCTAAGAAAATCTACGATAAAATAAAATCTTTAATTGACAAGTTTGGGTATTCTATCCCAACTCAAACTGTACTAGAGGAACTTGGTTTCAATTCTATAGATGAGATGATTCATTGGGAGTTAGAATGGCTACCTAGAAAAGAACTTAATGTTAAGTTTGCATATAAAGATGATATAATAAACATAGAAAAAGATGCTTTTGATGATGAAGAATTAGGTATCTATGAGATCCTCTAACATCTCTTCAAATCTTTCTAGACCTTTAAGGAGATACTCCTTTTCTGAACCTATTCCTATTCTAAGGTATTTATCCATACCAAAACAATCTCCAGCAACTATCAGTAAGCTCTTCTCTTTCCGTAACCTTTCAGTTAATTCAGTTGAATTAATGTCAATATTATAACGGAGAAAACACATAGCTCCAGCTTTTTGAGGGATGAAACTAAATAGGTGTTTTCTGGATTCAACCCATTCCAAGAAAAACTCAAGGTTTTCATTTAACATTTTTCTATTTCTAGATAAAATCATTGCTCTCTTCTCTGGTTGAAGAGCCCACTCAGCGATCTGTTGACTAAGTACGCTAGGAGAAATCGTAGTATAATCATGATAGGCCCAAGCTTTAGCAACAAAATCTTCAGGAGCAACAATCCACCCCATCCTCAAACCGGGTAAACTGTAAGCTTTAGAAAGTCCAGCAACAGCTAGAACTTTATTGTATTTACCGAAGAACGTATCAATTTCTTTTCCATCAAGCTCAGCTCCTCTGTAAACTTCATCACTATGAATAAAAGCATCAGCTTCCTCAGCAAGGTCTATTATGCAGTTGGCAGCTTCTTCGCTTAAGATTGAACCTGTAGGATTATTAGGATTACAAACAGAAATCATCTTAGTATTCTTAGTAACTATGTCTTTCAGCTTCTCAAGATCAGGTTGCCAGTTGAGTTCTTCTTCCAAGTAAAATGGTTTGACATTTGCACCAAAAAACTTAGCTAGTCCCCAAGTTTGCATATAGTTAGGGAGCATAAGAACATATTCATCACCTTTTTCTAAAATACCCCAAATAGAAATAAAATTGGCTTCTGCAGAACCATTTGTAACAAGTATATTTTCTCTAGTAGAAGTTGGATAGAGTCTACTAATTACATCTCTCAAACTTATAGATCCATTAGTTTGACCATAACCAATACGGAGATTGTGCAGTTCTTTAAGCTGCTCAGGATTTAATAGCTCTGCAAGCGTAAAAGGATGAATTCCACTTTCAGTAAGATTATATTCAACAAGATTTTCCCAGAGGGATTGTCTTCTTTCAAGTTCAAAAGTTTCAATCTTCATAAACAAGATA
>JAUWJS010000080.1 GCA_030607575.1 Candidatus Heimdallarchaeota archaeon
AAGATCTCAATGAAGTTGAATTAAGAGAATGCATGAAGGAGATGGATGAAGGATATATAACTCAAGGATACTATATCAAGAACAAGGCAAAGATTCCTCTACCTGAAGGACATAAAGACGAAATTGATTATGATAAGTACTCCTGGTCAGAACACATATCTAGAAAGATGAGTAGAAGAGGATTTGGAAGAGAGCCTTTAATTGACGTGATAAGGAGACATGGATTCAAAATAGATTGATATTAAGAGATATTCTAATAGTCATCAGTATATTGTTGAATTTCTTTTTTTAGTCTTAATAAGTTGATTTTATTCTAAATCAGAAGTTTTAATTAACAAATATTTTGCTTTCTTCTATCAAGTGAAGTATTATGCCCTCTATCCAGATTTACATTGGACAAAACGAAGATATTCCTGAAAAATTCCATGAGCAGTTTTTCGCTTTAAGACAACTATGTGACGAGGAATGGAATGGTTTTCTTCCCCCTTCATTGGATTATTACAGAAATTTCTGGATAATTCCTCGTGAGAAAGGTTCTGCTAAAATGAAAGCAATAGCGGTCAATGAAAAAAACCTAGTAGTTGGTTTTGGTTATATAATTTGGAATACTATGTATGAAAATTTGGACAAATCATGGTTCAGATTATATGTTACTCCAAAAGAAAGAAGGAAAGGAGTAGGTTCAAGAATTCTCAAGGAAATGATAAGAGCTTTACCCAATGAGATCAAGAAAGTTGGAGCTGATGCACCAAAGCATTCTCCAGGGGAACATTTCCTACAAAAATTCAAGGAAAAGCACAGCTATGAAGAAATCATTATAATCGTTGATTTGGAGGAAGCTGTTCTCAAAGATGTTGAACAAGAAGCGAAGAAACAAAGAGAACTGGCATTAAGTAAAGGATATCGAATTGTTCGAGTTGATGATGGAGATTACAAGTTCCATTTTGATGAAGAGGAGTTTGTGAAAATTGTTGAACAAGTTTGGAATGACATGCCAAGAGAAAACCTGACAGAAGAGGATATGAATATCACTGTAGAACGTCATCAAGCAATTATTGAAAGAAATAAAAAAGCTGGTCAGGAGTATATCTCGTTTGTAGCAGTGCATGATGATACAGAGAAACCTGTGGGATATTCAACATTTACAATAAATAAATATCAACCTAGTATTGCCTGGCAAGATGATACAGGGATAGTCCCTGAGCACAGAGGAAATGGTTTGGGATTAGCTGTTAAATATCAATCACTATTAACTCTACTTAAAGAAACTAAAGCAAGGTATTGGAGAACAAGTAGTGCTCAAAGTAATAAGTACATGCATAGAATTAATGAAATTCTGGGACATAAGATTTGGCAAAGCGAACCAGTTTATGAATTTGAGAGAAGGATTGTTGAAGATCTTCTATCCTGATTAACTAAAAACTGTGAACAGTATTTATTAATTCAACTATTCAACTATTAGTGAGAGAATGAGCAGAACAAAGAGATTTAAGAGAAAAGAGTTTATGGTCTTGGCTCTGATAGTATCGATTTTACTACTTAATTCTATGAATTTCTCTAATCTAGTATATTGTTTTCCAGCTTCAAAACAAGAAATGAATCTTTGTTCTTTTACATATATATATATCAATGATGATTCAGATTTTATTGCTTATGGATTCTTAGGAAATGGAACAATTGCTGATCCGTATCTCATACAAGATATGACTTTAAGTGAGAATTCAACTACACTGTCTTCAATTCACATAGAAAACACTACAAGATTTTTTGTAATCTCAAACAATACAATAACAGCAAATAACAATTATTCAATATATCTAAATAATATTGCTAGTGGAACTGGAGTTATTTCAGACAATACTTTCGACTTTTCAGATAATGAATGGCCTTATTTCAATATAGGAATAAGTATTGTGTCTTCGAATGGAATAAGAATAGAGAAAAACGTTTTTTTATATTGTTATAGATCTATTGAAATTTGGTGGAGTGAAGATATTGATATTTATAACAATGAGATTCGAAACTTTAGTCCTGGTTTAATTGGTGTAGGATCTCATAATATCAATATCGAAAGCAATTTACTACCGGGAGTTAGATTTACTTCTGGAAGTTCATATATCGCAATTAAAAACAATTACATTGATGCTCATACGGGTGTTTATTTCTCTGAAACTACATATTCCGAAATTTCTTCAAACTATTTCGAATTCCCTTATGATGAAGGGATTTCTCTTTCGGAGAGCTCTAAGAATATAATTCATAATAATATCATAGAAGAAGCGGGAATAGGAATAGAAATCAGATCGAGTTCTAATCATATTACTCTTACAGAAAATACATGTGCGACAAGTCGCTATAATAATTTATTTGTAGATTCTTGTGAGAATATTATATGTTCTAGGAATAATTTCTCAATAAGTACCTATCATAATGTTATTTTTCATGATGTATCCAAAATTGTTTTCCTCAATAATGATGTAGTAAGTGCTGGATATCATGGATTATATTTCTCAACATGTCCTTATGTTTTTATAAGTCAGAATTATGTAGCTAGAAATGAACTTTCTGGAATATACTGTGATAATGTAGATGATTCTACTATAATCGATAATTATATACATCTAAATTCAGAGTATGGCCTCTTTTTCGATATACAATCATCAAACAATGTTATTCACCATAATGAGTTCTATAACAATAACCTAGATGGCTATAGCCAAGCATGTGATAATGGAGATAATAACACTTGGTTCGATTCTACTCTAAAGGAAGGAAATTTGTGGATGGATTATGAAGGAGAAGGAGATTATTATATAGATGGTACTGCTCACTCTGTTGATATTTACCCCTTAGGATCTGAACCCACAAAAACAAATAATCTATCAGCTTCAACAAGAATTATCTTTTCCTCAATTGTTATTTTAGCAATCTACTTTATAGGTTCGAAAAGAAAAATGATATGCTCAAAGAGTTCAAAGAGAAGATTATAGAGAGTTATAGTAGAGTAAAAGATTATAAGTAAAAAAATAAATTAGATATTAATGCGAACGAGTAGATTGACTAAATTCAAACTGAGTCGATTATTCGTTCTGATGATTCTTATATTTTCATTATCATTTACAATGATTCTTTCTAGTATAGGTTCGAGTTCCATTCAAATAGATTCTGGAAAAAAACTCTCATCTTTGATAAATATATACATAACTTCAGATTCAGGATTTATTGACTATGGATTTCTGGGAAATGGTACTTCAGAGAATCCATACTTAATACAAAATATGTCATTTAGCAATATATCACCTAATGGATATTCGATTTTCATTAAGAATACAGCTAAATTTTTTGTTATTTCAAATAATGCAATTGTTGCAAATAATGATGGAATATATTTAGAAAATATTACATCAGGAACAGCTATAATAGAATATAATATATTCAAAAATATAGTAAATTATGAAAACGCAGGATTGAGGGTTTATTACTCGGATGGAATAAAGATTGAAAATAATTCTTTTGAGAAGTTCTATTATGCTATCCATTTATACTATTCAGATGAATCTTTAATTCAAAATAACAGCTTTACCTCGTGTAGATATAGTATAAGAGGTTCTTATACAGCTGAAACAATGATTCAATCAAACATTATATTCCAGTGTGACGAAGGAATAAGGATCTTCAGTAGTCCGTATAGTATCATAAGTAACAACACCATAATTTTGCCAGGGTATTATCGAACTTCTGCATATGATTTTGCTATTTCAGTAGATAGAAGTGATTATTCTGAAATTTCTACAAATTATATCTATGAAAGAATGCAAGAGGGAATTCTTTGCTCAGAAAGTCAATACTGTTTCATATATAACAACACAATAGATAGAACAGAAGTTGGAATCAAAATTGAATATTATTCTCATTATACTACTGTTCTAGAGAATTATTGTTCTAGAAGTTTAGCTTACAACTTACATATAGAAAATAGTGACTATGTTACAGCTTCGAAGAATAATTTCTCAGAAAGTGCTTTTGATGGTATATTCTTCAATTATATTTCAAAGGCTTTAATATTAGGTAATGATATAATTTCAAGTGGTATTAATGGGATATATCTTAGAAAATCATTTGAGATTTATATCGGACAAAATTATATTGCAAAGAGTAAGTTTAATGGTATCTATTCTACAAATTCATCTGATTCAGTTATATCTTATAACTACTTCTTTGATAATACCGAATATGGAGTCTATTTAGATCAATATTCTTATTTCAATAGAATACACCACAATGAGTTTGTTTATAATAATCTAGATGGATTTAGCCAAGCTTTTGACGATGGAGAACAAAATATATGGTTTGATTCAAATCTTGAGGAAGGAAACTTCTGGACAGATTTTTCAGGTAAAAATGGATATGAAATTGACGGGTCTGCAAATTCCATTGATATCTATGCATTTAGATCAGATAACACTACAACCAATGATGTTACCTTTCTTAATAACACTCTCTTGATTTCTATTCTTCTTTTAGTATTTTTTATAAGAAGAAAAAATCGTTACAAACGATTGAGTTTTAAATAAAATTTACTTCACGATTTTGTTTATTATCTATGAGCATAGTGAATTACCATGTCAAAGAAAGTTGTTATTGTAGGTGGTGTTGCAGGAGGAGCTTCGACTGCAGCAAGACTTAGAAGATTGGATGAAACTGCAGAAATCACGATTTTAGAACGAGGAGCTTATGTTTCCTATGCAAATTGCGGACTTCCCTACTATGTAGGAGGAATCATAACAGACAAAGAAAAACTAGAACTTGTTACACCTCAAGTATTTTTGGATCGTTTCAATATAGATGTTCGATTAAATAATGAAGCAATTGCAATCGATAGAGAGGAAATGAAAGTTACTGTAAAGAACCTAGACACTAGTGAAGAATATTTTCTTAGCTATGATACTCTTGTTCTTTCTCCTGGTGCTGAACCCATTAAGCCACCATTCAAGGGTTTAGATCAAGTTCCTGTTTTTACTTTACGAACAATTCCAGATACTTTACGAATGGATGAGTTTATTGCAACTAATAAACCAAAAAGTGCAGTTGTTATTGGAGGGGGTTTTATTGGTTTAGAAATGGCTGAAAATCTCAAGGAAAGAGGTTTAGAAGTTACTGTAGTTGAGCTTATGGATCAAGTTATGATTTCTCTTGATAGAGAAATGGCTCAGTATGTTCATTATGAACTTTATAGACACGGAGTTGATGTAATTCTTGGAGATGGTGTCGATTCTTTCGAGAAAAATGACGAAAGCAGAGCTGTTGTTATCACTCAAAGTGGTAAAAAAATTGAAACTGATATGGTAGTTTTAGCTATTGGCGTTAAACCAGAATCAGAGTTAGCTAAAAATTGTGGATTAGAAATAAGTTCTCGAGGACATATAGTTGTCAATAAAAAAATGCAAACAAGTGATTCTAGTATTTACGCTGTTGGGGATGTTGTTCAGGTTACAAACTTTATTACAAAGGAAAGAACAGCAGTTCCATTAGCTGGACCTGCTAATAAACAAGGGAGGATAGCAGCTAACAATATTGCAGGAGAAACTGAAGAATATGAAGGAGTTCTGGCAGCAGCTGTAGTCAAGGTTTTTGATTTAACTGTAGCTCAAGTTGGGTTAAATGAAAAGATGCTCAAAAACATGGATATAGAATACGAAAAAGTATACCTTCACCCTATGAACCACTCAAGTTACTATCCCGGAGGGAATAAATTAGCACCTAAATTGCTTTTTGAAAAGAATAATGGTAAAATTCTAGGAGCCCAAGTGCTTGGAGGAGCTGGAGCAGAAAAGAGAATAGATGTTATTTCCACAGTTATACACTTTGGTGGAACAGTTTTTGATTTAGAAAAACTTGAATTGACTTATGCTCCCCCATATGGTTCTGCTAGAGATCCAGTTAACATGGCAGGTCATATAGCAGCTAATATGGTTAAAGGGAAGATGAAACCGTATCATTGGCATGATGTTGATGAATTAGTTGAGAAGGGTTCCTTTTTAATAGATGTTAGAAGAGACGATGAATTTGAAATAAGTACGATAGAAAGCGCAATTCATATTTCAGAATATGAAATGAGACAAAGGTTAGATGAATTGCCAAAAGATAAACCAATTTATGCTTTCTGTCAAGAAGGTTTTAGAGCATATATTTCTCAAATGAATCTTCTGCAAAGGGACTATGATGTTCGAAACTTAATTGGTGGAATCAAGACATATATTATAGCAACCGCTACCCAAGAAGAATTGAAAGAAATGGCAAAGAATCCTCCATATAGGATAATATTCTAATGAATTCTAACAATAGCAGAATAAGAATTTAAGTGAATTCACTAACAATCAATATCGATTCTTTTCGCCTTCTTTAAGATAAAAAGAGCATCAATTGTCACCCATTCATTAATCTTTTTCTTATTAATTGACTTCCAATTACCTGGAGTAAAATACCTAGCTTCTGGATTTGATGACTGACAATATTTTTCCTCCTTTGGAAATCCACCATCAACTAATCTTTTAGATTCTAGTAAATCTAGTGCATCGTGACATCGTTTATCTTGAAGTTTGTTAGCTTCTGCTAGTACTTTCAGAGCAGAGAGAATATCATAATGCCAATAAGAGGGATAATGAAGTGACAACCATCTATTTTTAATAATCTCTCCATCGCTGATTCGTTTGTAGAGTTTTCTTTTATGAAATAACTCTGCTGCTTTATCTATAGCGTTTTTTAATTGTGGGGTTTTTTCTTCCCTTAAATAACGATTAAGAGCTCTCAAAGGTATTAGGCTTTCATGATAAGAAGACTTACTTGCGGCTGGTTTTCGATCACAATTCCAACCACCATCACCCCATTGATGTTGAATTAACCTATCAGCTAAAATCTTACATCTTTCATCAAAAAAACCTAGAGAAAGAGCAGCATAAAGACCATTACCATCTTGGGAAGCACAAAAGCGTCTTCTACCATTGATTATGGGTTTTGATTTCCAGCGTTTAGTACTGAGTAACCAGTTCATCTCTCTAGTTACACTCGGGATTAAATTTCTATCACCAGGTGGATAGCCTATATCTGCCAAATGTGATAAAATCCAGTGAACACCTTGCCATTTTGTATATACATGAGAAATTTTACTAGTTTCATCTTTTGGTAGATAAGAAAATAAACTAGATATTAGTGGTGATTCTTTCTTTAAATTGACTTTTAGCTTCTTTACCTCTGAAGTTTCATAATCGTGTTCCAAGAGGCATAGATAAGTTTTCAATCTAATCGCAGGTTCATTTGAATTTAGTAGTTGCGTTATAACTGATTTTTCACTCAAATCTATCACCTTGGAAATAGGCACATCAAGTTTTTTTCATCAGTTTACATTGCTAACAATTTTATTAAATTTTTCTAGTAGATTTTCGGTATCATCTTATATTTCGCAATTAAGCAATATTCTTCCCAAAGCTTTCCATATTTTTTCCTACATCTCTTATCATCACGCCATGCTCTATGCGCAAGAAGAATAAATAATGATAGAGGTAGAATAAATGGGATTGGTGAGTATATTCCTGTTGTTAAAGTTATAATTAGATAAGTGAGTATTTCTCCTGAATAGTTTAGTTTTCTGCCTATTCCCCAAAATCCTGAGATGAGTATTTTTCCCTCTATGGTTTTAGCTGGTTTAAACCAAATTTTGATATTAGGATTTCTTTTGAATCTGAATTTCTGTATATTTGATCCCCTGAAAATCCAAATTGAGACAAAATAAGCTAGACATAATATAATAATCGGATAAATAGTGAAAGCTTCAGTTTGAATGACAATAAACCATCCTGCGATAGAATAGAAAAATGGGACATAAACTAAATCTCCCCATACTAACATGAAACCAAAATTCTCTGCCATAATATCCCATGTTGTAAGCATGAATTCTTCAAGGATATAATGGGTAAACAGATAAAACCACCAAAATCCCTGGTACATCCACATTTGCGGTAAAATATATCCTGATTCTTGTAATTGCAGAAAGAGAAAACTCCAATTGATAAATGAAAGACCAATTAGTGATGGTTGGTAAGTAAACATCTTGAGGTCTACTCCCCACAAGGTTGGATTCAACTCAGGACCAAACCAAAAATCATGCAAAATACCTTTTACACCTTTTTGTTTGCTCTCACCTTGTTTTCTTCTTCCCAAGAAGAAGAGTAAAAGACTCCAAATTAATGAGAAAATAGAAGCAATGATTAGTAACGGAAAAAATGCTCTAGCTATAAATGTTAAATTCCATCTTGGAGAAACAGTCTCATTTAAGACAAATACTAATACAGCTGTTAAAGTAGATACCATAAATAACATCAAACCTGTCAGTTTGTAGTCTTTCCTTGAACCATCCTTTAGCTGTTCTCCTTGTGTTTTGATTCCAGGTAATAATTTCGTTCCTAGAAACATTAATACTAGAAAACCACTGTAAATTCCAAGAGCTATAAAGAATATATTGACATCAAAAGAAAGTAGATAATCTATAATATCAACCATTTTAATCTCTCTTTTCTTGGTTTATTGTGATTACTCATTTAAATTACTTCTTGTGTTATTTCCAGTATTTCCAAAAAGAATTATACTCAAATGGAAAAAGGATTTCCAAACGCCTGATCTTAAGGAAAAAATATACTTGAAGCTGAGCAGATTCAACCAACTCAAGCTGTCAGCTCTACTGAAGAGTAAGTTCTCTTTTCTTCTTTATCCAAATTGAGATAACTGGAATCAAACAAAGTACAGTTACTGCAAAAAGCTCAAAATCCAAATCTAAGGTAGTGTTTGTAGAATCCCAAGTGTAACCAGCTTTATTCATCCATTCCCATGCTTTTTCCAAATTATACTCGTATCTTGTTATATTCTCATACTGCATTGAATAATATGTATCTGGGAATGGGTGATGTAGATTTATATTTTCTAACAAATTCATTTCATTTCTATCTATTGCATAGCTAATTGCTTTCCTAACAGCTAAAGCTTTAGTGTAACTTTCATCAGATGTTTGATTGGCCCAAATAAAATTATCTTCCCCGCCCAAATAAGGTCTGTGTAAATTGATAGAACAGAGTGCAATGTTTTTTGATTTCTTTGTATGTACGATAAAACGTGGATCTGATTGCATTTCTTTTCTATCTGAGGTGAACATTGATAACCCTGCACAGTCCAGTTCTCCTAGTAAAAATTCAGCTAGTTCAGCTGATTTATCAGGGATTACCCTTATATTAACAGTATCCACAAAAGGAATCATTCCTGATTGTCCATCTTTAGCACCTATACCAAACCAATAAGGACTTCTTTGCAGTACAGTTATTGTATTTTTGGCAAAATAATCCAACATAAATTTTCCACAGCCAAATGCTGATTTACTGAAAGTTTGCCATTGAGGTGTTTCAACTATTTCTGGAAAAAGACCAGAATAGGATATTCCGCTTTCTGTAAGATATATTGATGAGTCTGTTGAATTTAAAAAGAACTCAGGCAAACAGTTAATTGTTAGTTTAGAGAGTACATGACCATAGGGCTCAATTGATTCGGTATTAAGGTTTGCATCAACATCAATATGAAAAACTAGCTCATCTGAAGGATCAATATAGATATTTTTTACCCAATCATAATTCATCTTTCCCTCTGAAATTATACTACTATGAGCTAAAATAGTAAATACTACATCTTTTGCAGTTAATTGTTGATTTGTGCCATTACTTAAACCACCTTTAAGTCCAACCATAAGAGGAGTGGAGGCAACATCAAGTACAGGAGATGATTTCGTTCTTCCAGTTATATTAAAAGAGGGACTCCAGAAAATATTATCTCTTAAATAGAATTTGTGATGAGTGCTATTTATTAATTCCCAATCTTCTATTAAACCTGTTTTCATCGGAAAATAATTGGGAGAAAACTGAACAATTGGTTCTGCTAATAATTCACTGATAAAAGAACTTGAAAAATCAGCTGAAAAAAGAGGATTTAGATCTATCCAATTAGCATCTGCTATATTGATTTCGTTAAGGTTAGTTTGTCCTTCATGATAGCCCTCATAACTCATATAAGGAAGCGAATTGACTATTCCCCATTCTGCATCATATCCCAAAGTATTAGACCATACTCCCATAAAAATCTTTGAAGTAAAAAGAGGTATTATTGGGCAAATATTTTCCATGAGTAATTGCTGCCATTCATAGGTAATATTTCGTCTTACTTCAAATTCTGCTTCTTCATTTATACGACTTAGTAAGTCTTCATTTTCCTTTCCATAAGGTAAATCAATTCCTAGACCAGAGAAATTAACGAGCCCTTCTTCGCTATAAAGGTCAGTTAAAGCAGGTTCAAATGAACTGAAGTAATAATTAAAAATAAACAAATCCCAATTTCCTATATATGGTGGATATGGTGGCGTAAACCCAAAACCCCATGTCGCAATTTTCACTTCAATGTCAATACCTATTTCTCGTAAATAATTTTCGATGAACAAACAGTAATTAGGTAGTACTCCCCAACCATTTGTTTTCAGAATAAGTGTAAAGAAATGTTCATTTTCTGCATTAGCTTTTCCTGAAATTAAACTAGAGTTAACTACAGATACCAAAACAAGAAAGAAAATAATAGTTCTTTTTTTCACATTCTTAGCTCATCAAGTGCTATCTAAACTACAAGTTTGGACACTTATAATGTTTCTGTGAGCAAAAGAAGATTCTTTAGGAATCCACTTAGTTTAATACGTCTTTGAAATACTAGAAAGCAACATGTTTCCCTGTTTACTTGTTTTTGAAAAGTTTTAATTATAAGATAGTTCTTATGCTCTTGTGATTAAGAGATGAAAGTCATAGTTTTAGGCGCTGGATTAGTTGGAAATGTAATCGCACAAGATTTAGCAGAAAATGCTGAGATACAAGTAACTGTTGCAGATATCAATCAAGAAGTTCTAAATGAAATTAGTAACAAAATTGATCTACAAACAGTTACAGCAGATTTGTCTAATCAAGAGATGATTAAACTAATTATTGCAGATCAAGACCTTGTTATAGGAGCTCTACCAGGTTTCATGGGTTATCAAACACTAAAAACAGTAATTGGTGAAGGAAAGAATATTGTTGATATTTCCTTTTTTGAAGAGGATCCTTTCTCATTAGATGAATTGGCAATAGAAAAAGGTGTAACAGCTGTTGTTGATTGTGGTGTTGCTCCTGGTTTGAGCAGTATTGTTTTAGGATATGTAGATTCTTTATTTGATGAAACAGAAAGTTTTCTATGTTATGTAGGGGGGCTACCTCAAGTTAGAGAATGGCCGTTTGAATATAAAGCACCGTTTTCTCCTTCAGATGTTATTGAAGAGTATATTCGCTTAGCACGATATATAGAAGATGGAGAAGAAGTCATTAAACCTGCTTTATCTGAACCTGAATTGATTGAATTTGATGAAGTAGGAACTTTAGAGGCTTTCAACACTGATGGATTAAGAACATTACTCCGTACATTTGACATTCCTAATATGAAGGAAAAAACTCTCAGATACCCTGGGCATATTGAAAAAATGAGAATGCTTAGAGAAACTGGTTTCTTTGATAAACAATTAGTGGAAATAAAAGGTGTCAAAGTCTCCCCAAAAGATCTAACCTCTAAACTGCTTTTCAAAATGTGGAAGATGGAACCAGGTGATGAGGATATAACTGTTATGAGAATCATTATTGAAGGAAAGAAGGATGATAAAAAGATTCGTTATAACTTTGAAATGTTAGATAAATATGATAAAGAAAAAGAAATAATTTCTATGGCTAGAACTACAGGATACACATGCACAGCTGTTGCAAGATTGATTCTTAAAGGAATTTATGATGAGAAAGGCATAATTCCCCCAGAATTTTTAGGTAGAAGTTCTGAAGTTTATCACAATATCATCGAATATCTATCTGAAAGAAATGTTAAGTTTTCTGAAAATAAAGATGAAATCTAAAAGCCATAAGAAATAATAGTTAGTTCTACTAATGTTTAGTAGTGTTTCTCTGATGACTCAAACCTCTTTGGAAAAATGTAATATGGTTGAACAAGGTTATCAACCAGGTTCATGTGCTGTCCAAACCAAAGAAGGT
>JAUWJS010000085.1 GCA_030607575.1 Candidatus Heimdallarchaeota archaeon
AATATTAGTAATAGAGATTTGCAGCTGTTAAAAAATAGAATCCAAAGAGCAAAATTTTGGATAGAAAATTATGCTAGTAATAACTTCAAATTCAGTGTGGTTGAAAATCCGAAATGTGATATTGTGAAATTATTGGATTTACCAATCCTTAAAGAACTGTATATGGCTCTTCAAAACCTTCCTGAAAACTATCAAGGAGATTCTATTACTCAACATCTTTATGAAATAGCAAAGGAAAAAGAAATTAAACCAGGCGATTTCTTTAGAGCACTATATCTAATTGTGTTAGCACAAAAATCAGGACCTAGAGCTGGAACACTCATTGATGTTTTGGGAAAAACAGAAGTTTCCAGACTAGTAAAAGAAGCCCTAGATTGTTTCTAATTTTAAAAGAAAAAAAGAAGAGAATTTTGATTTCTCATCCTAATCCTCATTTTCTGTTGTGGGGGTCACAAAGAAAAATGGAGAATATTCAGGATCTTTTTTCAAAATCTCCAATATTTTTTCGCCTGATTCGGTAATTGACCAACCCCTTTCCTCTTGTTGAATCAATCCTAATTGATTGAGTGAATTCGAATGCTTACCAGTTTTGATGTGAGATCTGATTGTATCCAGACCAATTCGAAGCTTCTTTGATAACTTCTTATATCCAACAGCTTCTTTGGCAAGTTCTATGAGGATAAGGCGTTTAGTTCGACCTAGTCTTTCGACTAGAGACTCTATCGTATTTCCATTATCTACCACTCATATCACCGGATAGGTAGATTAAGTATCTTTGACAATTTAAAAACTATACGTTTGTCTTTACTCAAGAATTCTATATAGCTTTAGAGCTGCTCTATTTCCCTCAACAGAACATTTAAGAGAAAGCATAAAGTTGTTTTTTTAGATGGAACAAAAAATTTGTTTTAGTGTTTTTGATGATACCGTAGGAGTGAAAGTTTTACAACACGATAACCTAACAGAAGAAGATTCCCACAAAGTATCTATTCGTATGCTATCAGGAGCCGCGGGAACGGATATTTTAAGAGAAGCGAGTGCAGTTATGCCACTTCACGATACAGGGGGAGTTGCTTATTCATTCTTCTTTGGTATACCATGCAAAAGCAAGAGATCACCCATTACTATGGCATGTTTAACTTACATCATCCAAGAAGAATTGCAGTCACAGCTTTATACAAAAGTTCCAGTTTTTAACTATCATAGTTCCAATATTGCGAAACAACTTGCTGGTCTTATTCTCTATGAACCTGGCTTTGAGCTAGATGAAGCTCTTCAAACGAGAGTAAGAAATTGGGCGACTAAACTTTCCTCGATTATGACAAAACAAGAGACTGTAGCAGCTCAAACTGTAGAAATTATCAAATCAGAAACTTCACCTTATTTTTTCATGAGACTGATTAATAAAGGTCAAGATAAAGTGGTGAATGCTATTCTAATCGGAAAACCAGTAGTTGTTGTTTGTTCTGAAGAAATGGTTAAACCAATTCTATCATCATTGCAATCATTTCAACCCAGAAGAGAATTATTGGTTTCATTGTTTCCTAAGGAATATGTCCCCCCAGATCAATTTGATGTTCTCTTTGCAACATCTGACTTAGTTTCTGATTATCCTGACAATATTATTTGTGATCTCACAGCAGGACAAGCTAAAGGCGGTGATGATAGCGAATTTAGCAAACAAATGTTACAAAAATTACAACGAGATGCTGAAGGTGGAGGCAAAGATCATAGAAATATCATTGATACTTCCATTCGAGGTTTAGAAGGAGAAGTTGTAAAAATCATAAGATATTCAGGCACTAGTATGATTTCCCAATATTATGCATTAACCACAAATCCTAAACAGCAATTTGCAAAACTGGAAGAAGCAGAGGTTGATATGGCATTCAAAATCGCCTTCACTCGTTATCCTGAATATATGAGTAGTATTGATAAACTCTATCAAGAAGTAACTGGAAAGAAAAGACGATTCAACATATAATTTCATCAAATACTAAAGATGATGATTAAAACTAAGGAAATGTGTGGTGAAGCATCACAAAGCAACTGCTTTCCCTATACTTTTTTATTTGTGTAGTTCCTAATTTCAATAATGAATATAGCTCCAGTGGTAGAAGAAGTTGCTAAGTTAAATCCAACAATAGTCTCCGTAGTTGGCGCTGGGGTCTCTAAAGCTTCAGGGATGCCTACTTTTAGAGGAGAGGATGGGTTGTGGAACAACTACAGAGCTGAGGAATTAGCAACGCCCCATGCGTTTTCAAGAGATCCAAAACTTGTTTGGGCATGGTATAGAGCAAGGATGAGAATCCTATTAGAATCTGAACCAAATCCAGCCCATTATTCACTCACTGAATTGGAAGAAGAAAATATTGCTCTTGGAATTATTACTCAGAATGTCGATGGATTACATGAACTAGCAGGTTCCAAAAATATTGTAGAGATACATGGCAGAATCAGGTATGCAAGATGCGTAAGTTGCAATTACATAGAAAGATGGGATGATGAAAAAAAAGCACAAAAAGAGATGGAACTACCATACTGTCCAAAATGTGAAACCAATCTTCTTCGACCTGATGTTGTTTGGTTTGGAGAACCTTTAGACTCTCAAAGATGGCAAAAAGCAACTGAGTGGACAACGCAATCAAATGTGATGCTTGTAATTGGAACTTCTGGTGTAGTTGCTCCTGTATCCACTTTACCAATCTATGCAAAGCAAAACAATTCTATGATTATAGAATTTAACATTGAAGCCACCCCAATTTCGAGTTATTGTGATTATTCAATATTTGGTCCATGTGAGGAAACCTTACCAGATTTTACTAAAAAATTACTAAATAAAATTGGTTGATGTGTATTATGGAAGAAGAAAAAAGAATAGAAATCAAGGTATTGGGGATGGTTCAAGGGGTTTTTTTTAGAACCACAACAAGAGATGTAGCAAACAAATTGAGCCTTAAAGGAACAGTACGAAATATGAGGGATGGATCAGTAGAAATAATTGCTGAAGGAACTGAAGAGAGATTGAATAGACTAATTAGTTTTGCTAAACAAGGACCACCTTCAGCTAAAGTTTACGATATACAAGTTATATGGAAACAAGCTAAAGGAGATCTATCTTATTTTAAGATAATTTACTAGTGAAACATCAACATTCAAAAGCAATTCAAATAGTACTAAAATGTGAGGAATTAGATTGCCTGAAGATATCGAGAAACAAATCAGAGCTAAAATAGCAGAGCTAAATCTTAAAGACACAGAATTAATCCATTTTGGGTCTATAGCTAAATTACCTACTCAATTTGGAAAATTTGAAATTATAGGACTTTTAAGTTTAAGAGATATGAAGGAACATGCTGTAATCGTTAAAGGGAATCCAGTTGGAAAGGAGGATGTTCCAATACGCATTCATTCAGAGTGTCTTACAGGTGATGCATTTACATCATTGCGATGTGATTGCAGAGAACAGCTGGAATTTGCATTAAATTATCTTTCACAGCAGAAACATGGTATACTAATCTATCTGCGTCAAGAAGGAAGAGGGATAGGTTTGTTTAACAAACTCAAGGCATATACACTTCAAGAGATTGGATATGATACAAATGAAGCAAATGAAGTTTTAGGTTTTAAAGCAGATGAACGTTCATATCTTGTAGCAGTTGATATCCTGAAAGCTTTGCATGTTAAATGTGTTAAGCTCCTAACAAATAATCCAAAAAAAGTAGCAGAATTATGTGGAAGCAATATAGAAGTCATTGATAGAATTCCTATTGCAATTACACCTAATGTCTATAATGTAAAATATCTTTCTACAAAAAGTGAAGATGGTCATTTGATGGGGACAGAATCACTTTTTTGTCAAGATGAGACTGAATGAGGAAGATTATTCCTCTTTCTCAGTATCTTCTTCAACAACAGAATCTTCTTCAACAACAGAATCTTCTTCAACAACAGAATCTTCTTCAATAACAGAATCTTCTTCAACAACAGAATCTTCTTCAACAACAGAATCTTCTTCAACAACAGAATCTTCTTCAACAACAGAATCTTCTTCAACAACAGAATCTTCTTCAATATCTTCCCATTCTTCTTGGGAATCAGTTTCGTCTTCTGTTTCTTGATCATCTTTAGATTTTGATAAAAGTTCTTCCAGTTGCTGTTTGTCCTCATCAGATAGGGAAGTCATCGCTTCTTGACTTTTTTGCATGATACTTGAGATTATCATTGTATAAAGCAAGGGGAGGATTGCACTAGAACTAGATACTGCTTCAAATTGATTTCTTGCTATTTCTCTTGCCGATTCTAACGTTTCAGCCGTCATAGTTCCATTACCAAGTCCTGGAGAATCTCTATCAACTAGATAGAATTTTTCACCATTGTATGCTAAAGGGTAAGACGCACAATGTAACGGCATCGAAGAATAAATATTACAAATTTTATTACTATAATCGTATAATGGACATCCTGATGGATTTGGATCATCTTCACCTGCAGCTGGTTTTTTCAAAATTAATCGCACATATGCAGGTGGAGTTTCTTGTATCTGTAAAAAAGGCAGAACATGATGAATTGTTCCATCAACAATCCATTTCTGTAAATCTTCAATATATATTGGTACTTCAGACCACTTTTCACAACATGATCCACATTTAGTACAATTATGTACATATTTTTTTGATTCTTTTGATGATTCTGAATCGCTCATATAATCACTTGAGTTAAATCTAAAACTAAAATGAATAAAGATTTTTCGATAGTTATCAAAAATAGGAAAACTTGAAATTACTCTCCATAGATTTCGCGCTTGATTGTTTCAAAGATTCCATCGATAGTGTCAAACATATGCTCAGTTTCATCAATGGCTGAGATTGCTTCCCAATAATGCCCACTACTTGGATAACGTTCTTTAAGATGATTCCAAGCAGTTTGGTATTTCTCTCTGATCAATTCATCAGCATTACCTTTACTATTTCCAATAAGATCTATTTTATTAACAACGAGAAAGAAAATGGCTTTAACTTTTCTTGCTTTTCTTTCTGCTCTAACTACATCATCATCTAAAGTCATAAGATAATAATTAGAAACCTGAGTTAGTGCATCTATTTGTACCTTTGAATCTTGTGTAGGATCTATAAGAAAAATAATTCCATTTGTGTTATAATCAGCTAATGCTTTTTTCCAATATGGCCATAAACTCATATCACCAGGACAATCAATTGCTCTCACTCGATAACTTCTATATCTCTCTAAACTTAAGGCAGGTTTGAATGATTGACTCTTTAATCGAATTGTCTTTTGATGAACCTCTATACTTGTTGTAGGACTAATATCTTCAACTTCTTCTCCCTTTAATCTGTGCACAAGGGTAGTTTTTCCAGCTCCTGTGTTTCCGAGGACAGTTACACTCAAATCTCTTGTTAACATTTTAGACATTAATTTTATCATCATTGAACTATTTCAATTTTTCCTCGGAGAGTAATAGGGAAAGATACATGAATCACCTTATCCAAAAATTCCAAGACTTGAAACAATTACTTAAATTTTAAAAGAATACTATAGTATTCATTTATTATTTCAATCCTATACACAAATAAAACTTTAAATAATTATATTATTCACACCCGACAGCGCTATAAATTGTGGTTCATTTTAATGGGTCAATCACTAGAAAGAAGACGAAAGAAGCCAGAATGGCCGGCTTTTGTAGACTTGGAGAAGTTCAAAGGTCCTGACTCTCAAGTCTACATAATAAAGGACAGATGCAAAGAATGTGAGTGGTGTATTATTTACTGTCCAGAGGAGATTTTAGAAACTGGAGAGGAAATTAATGTTAAAGGATATCGTCCTCCTGTTCTAAAAGAAGGAAAAACTTTCGACGACTGTGCTGAGTGCCATTTCTGTGAGTTAATTTGTCCTGAATTTGCAATTTATGTTAAAGTACTCGAAGAGAGTGATGCTGAAGATGAGTAAGCAAAAACAAAAAATTTTAGAAGTAAGTACTGGAGAGCACTTTACAACAGGTAACCATGCTGCTGCTGAAGGAGCTCTCGCAGTTGGATGTAAGTTCTTTGGTGGATATCCAATTACACCTAGTTCTGAAATAGCAGAACATTTGGCTTTACGTTTGCCACAACTAGGTGGGAATTTTGTTCAGTTTGAAGACGAAATTGCCTCAATTATTGGCATTTTGGGTGCATCTTGGGGTGGAGTCAAGAGTATGACTGCAACATCAGGTCCAGGATATTCTTTGATGGTAGAGAACATAGGTCTTGGAATGATGACTGAAACTCCTTGTGTAATAATCAACGTTCAAAGAGGAGGGCCATCTACTGGATTACCTACTTTGGTTGGACAACAAGATATTATGCAAACTAAATGGGGATCCCATGGAGATTTTGAACCAATAGTTTTATGTCCAAGCTCAGTACAGGAATGTTTTGAGCTAGCTATTGAAGCATTCAATTATGCAGAAAAATATAGATTACCAGTTACACTTCTGTTGGATGAAACTCTGGGGCATATGAGTGAAAGACTAATAATTCCTGATGCTAGTAAAATTAGAAAAGTAGAAAGGAAGAAACCGAAAGATTCACCAGAAGAACACTTACCTTACAAAGCAGATGATGATCTTATTCCCCCTATGGCTGTTGCTGGAGAAGGTTACAAAGTTATGGTAACTGGATTAACTCATGATGAAAGAGGATATCCTAACTTAAACGTTGAGACACAAGACAAACTGGTTAGAAGAATCAATGATAAAATTAGATTAAACAAGAAGGACATCATCAGGGTAGAGGAGTATATGTTAGATGATGCTGAATTTGCAATTATCGCATTTGGTTCGGTAGCAAGAGCAGCTAAAGGGTCCATTAATAGGGCCAGAAAGAAGGGAATCAAAGTTGGGTTATTGCGGTTAATTACCATATGGCCTTTCCCTGATGAGAGGATAGAAGCTTTAGCAGAACAAGTAAAGAAAATTTATGTTCCAGAAATCAACTATGGACAAGTTACAAGAGAAGTAGAAAGAAGTGTTCATGGTAAAACTGAAGTAAAAGGTATATTCAAGCTTGGAGGAGCAATTCATAATCCGCAAGAAATACTGAAAGAAATTGAGGGTGATGCATAATGACAGAAGATCAAAATGAATTACTGGAATCAGAGGCTCATCCTCTAGATGGATTTTTAAGAGAAGGTCGAATACCACACATATTCTGCCCAGGATGCAGTTTGGGTTCAATAACAAATGTGCTCATTGAAGCAATAAATGAATCTGGAATCGATCCTAAAAAAGTAGCAGTGGTCTCAGGAATAGGATGCACAGGTAGAATTGCAGGATATCTCAATTTCGATAGTTTTCATACAACTCATGGAAGATCAATTCCTTTTGCAATAGGCTTGGGTGTAACAGATCCAGAACGCAAAGTTATAGTAATTTCTGGAGATGGGGATCTTTTTGCTATAGGTGGAAATCATTTTATCCATGCGGCTAGAAGAAATGCCAATATTACTGTTGTTTGTGTTAATAATTTCAATTATGGTATGACAGGAGGACAAGCGGGTCCCACAACTTACGCAGGTCAATTTCAGACTACAGCTCCTTATGGTTCCCTCGAAGACCCATTCAACATTCCTAATCTTGCTGCAAGTTGTGGTGCAGTCTATGTTGCAAGATATACAGCCTTAGATGTTAGAAGAGTAAAAGAATCTTTTTCTGAAGCTATTGCTAAAAATGGATTTTCTTTCGTCGAAGTTTTAGGTAGTTGTCCTACAACTTACGGTCGTCGAAACCAACTAGCTGAAGGGAAGAAGATTCTTGAATTCTTTGCTGAAAAAACTGTTCTTAACCATGATGCAGACACCAGAGACGTTCGAATTGATAAGAACAGCCCTATCATAGTTGGTAAATTTGTTGATATTGAAGATAAACCAACTCTTACAGATAATTTACTAGCACTTCAGAGAGTTAGTCAAGCTAAAAAGGGATGATAATATGAGTAGAGTAGAAATACGTTTTGCAGGTTTCGGTGGTCAAGGAATAGGACTTATGGGGAGGCTTGTAGGTGAAGCAGTAAGCCTATTGGAAGAAGGCAAGAATTCTGTAATGACACAAAGTTATGGTCCAGAAAGTAGGGGTGGAGCGAGCAGCACAGATGTTGTAATTGATGAAGGAGAAATCGATTATCCTAAAGCAACTGAACTGGATTACTTTGTCGTTTTATCAGAAGAAGCTTATCATAAGTATATTTCAAAACTCAAAGAAGGTGGAATACTCTTTGTTGAAGAGGATTTAGTTACACTAGATGAAAATGCAAAGAAAGCTAAAAAGATATTCAAAATTCCAGCAACTAAAATTGCTGAAACACTTGGAAGCAGACTTTATGCAAACATAGCCATGTTAGGTTTCGTATGTGCTAACACAACAGACATCTTCTCTGAAGAATCTATGCTTACAATAATGAAAGAAAAAATCAAAGCGAGATTTGTTGAAAAGAATCTAATTGCTTTCCAAAAAGGTATGGAGTATAAATCAGACTCTTGAAAATAAGACGAAGGTTTGGAAATGTCTACACAGAAGAAAATAGAACAGGAAGAATTCGAACCAAACATAATTGGTTTCTTATGTAATTGGTGTTCTTATGCTGGAGCAGATCTCGCAGGAACTAGTAGGATCCAATATCCCCCTAATGTTAAAATCATTAAGGTAATGTGTTCTGGAAGAGTAAATCCAATGTATATAATTAATGCATTTCAGCAGGGTGCTGATGGAGTTCTAGTCAGTGGATGCCATCCAGGAGATTGTCACTACACTCATGGAAATTACTTAGCGAGGAGAAGGATAGCTACCATGAAAAAGCTATTGGAGTTTCTTGGTATTGAGTCTGATAGAGTAAGAATGACTTGGGTTTCAGCTGCTGAAGGTAGAAAATATGCTGACGTCGTCAGAGAAGTTACTGATGACATCAAAAAATTAGGTCCTATGACCAAATTTAGGAGGGAAAAAGAATGGTAGAGAATAAAGAACTAATCAAGGTAATTGAGGAAACCGTTTCTCGAGATGACGTGAAATACGTTATTGGTTATAAGAGAGGCACATATGGTTTTCAGATAAAACCTGCCTTTGCATATAGCGCTAAAGACGCAAAGGAGTTCTTTTACTCTCCATTATGTTCAAAAAATCTAGCTGTTTATCCACTTCTGGAAGAAAAACTACCATTAAGAAGAGGAGAGGAAGCAGAACATAAAAAGATTGGAATTGTTGTAAAGGGTTGTGACTCTAGGGCTATAATCCAAATCATTCAAGAAAAGGGATTAGAAAGAGAAGATGTTGTTTTAATAGGTATCCCTTGCAAAGGTGTTATTGACCCAAAAAAGATAGAAAAAAGATTTCCTAAACAATCAAAGTTTGTTGAAGTTGAGGAAAATAGCAACGACGAATATATATTAGAAATAGATGGAACAAACCATAAAATCCCAAAAGAAGAATTGCTTTCAGATGTTTGTAAAAGCTGCGAATATCCTAACCCACAGTTATATGATATTCTTATTGGGGATACTGAAGAAGAATTTCAACCTGAACAGTTTAGTCGAGTAGATGAATTAGAAGGAAAAACAATAGAAGAAAGATGGGAATATTGGGAGAAACATTTTCAGAATTGCATTCGTTGTTATGCTTGTAGAGAGGCATGCCCTCTTTGTTATTGTAAAACTTGTATGGTTGATCTATTAGAACCACAATGGGTCAGACGGTCTGTAAATCTTTCCGAAAATACTGCTTGGAACGTAATGCGCGCATTTCATCTTGCTGGTAGGTGTATTAGTTGTGGGGAATGCGAACGAGTTTGTCCTGTTAACATTCCTCTAATGGAACTGAACAAGTTCGTTGAGAAAGAAGTTAAAGAGATGTTCGATTATACAGCTGGACTCGATACTGAAGAAAAACCATTCTTGGGAAGTTTTCGACCAGATGATCCGGAGGATTTCATTTCGTGAGGAGTTAAAATGGAACTACTAACATTACCAAAAGAAAAATTACCTGAATTGCTTGGAGAGATTGGTTCTAAATTTGAACTGATTGGACCAAAGGAAGAAAATGGATTCTTAGCCTTCAGGAAAATAAATGATCCAAAAGAGGTTAATCTAGATATTTTACTTTCAAGAGTACCTCCTAAGTCTTTGATATTCCAACAAACTGAAACTCTCTTTACATATGCTAAAGGAAAAGATTCTAAGGTTCAAACTCCAAAAATTGATGAATCAGTAAGAGTAATTTTTGGAATTCGCCCATGTGATGCACGAGGATACGATATCATAGATCCGGTTTTTATGGGTAAGAAAGAGGGTGACTATATTGATCCATTTTATACAAAGAAAAGAAATAGAAGCATTCTGATTGGTCTAAGTTGTAATGAACCAGATACCAACTGTTTCTGTACATCATTTGATGACAGTCCAGCGAATACTAAACATGTAGATATTCTATTTACAGATATAGGCGACAAATATTATGTTGAAATTGTAACAGAAAAAGGAGAAGATTTAATCAAAAACCTAAGCAAAATCTTCTCAAAGGCAACTGAAAAAGAAGGTACTGTCAGAAAGAAAACAGAAAAAACAGCAATTGATGCAATCTCCAGAAAGATGAATACAGAGGGAGCGGTTGAAAAACTCAACAAAATGTTTGAGCACGAATTCTGGATAGAAGCTGCTAGAAGTTGTATCGGTTGTGGAATTTGTACTTACTTGTGTCCAACATGTCATTGTTTTGATATGCAAGATGAAAGTACTTTGAAACTAGGTGGAAGAGTACGTGTATGGGATTCATGTATGTATGAAGAATACACTCATCACGCCTCAGGTCATAACCCTAGACCCTCAAGAATGAATAGAGTAAGAAACAGAGTTTATCACAAATTCAACTATTTCCCCAAAAATGATGGGATCTTTGGATG
>JAUWJS010000103.1 GCA_030607575.1 Candidatus Heimdallarchaeota archaeon
AAGGTGACTGTTCACCCAGCACTACTTTCTTATTCACACTTTCATATATAAACTCGAGGAAAATATCTCAGCAACAAGTGGACTTGTTCAACCGTGCTTTTGTCTAATTCTACAGGTATTAGAACGCTAATGGTAAGATTGGGTAGGATTTCACGCAGCAGTTGCCTACGGTGTTTTCTTTTGTTTGATTTTTAAACAGCGATATTGACAATAAAATATAACCAAGTATAGGGATGCATATTAGTGCAAGAAAAACATAATCAAAATAGAATCTTGAGTCAAAAAAAACATAAAATGGCAGTGAATCCAATACAATAATGACAAAATAGATGAAAATTGATAATATTGCTGCTTTTTGGGTTCCAAATTTATTCGGAATTGTATTTACAAGTTGTGCTTTATCCCCTTCAATATCAGCAATATCAAACATGATTTCTGAGCCTAATCCTATGATGAATCCCATGATAGCGAAATAAATTGTTATAGGTTCAAGAAATGAATCAGATATTAGTGAACCAAACAAGATTGTTGCTGAATAACTACCTGCAATTAGAAGATTCTTAAATAGAAAAATTCTTTTCAAACCAAGACTGTACAAATAGAATATTGAGATACTTGTAAGAGCGAAGATCATTGCTGTAAGATTTAAGAAGGTTGATAAAATAACAACTGTAACTAAGAGTAATATTGCAGTAAATAGTGCCGTTTTTCTTGATATTAAACCTAAAACTATTGGACGATCTTTCCTCTGGTTTTCTCTATCAATTTCTAAATCGAAATAATCATTGATTGCAAACGAACCTGCTGTAGAAAAGAAGAGGATTAGAAATGCAATTAGAAAATCCCACTGAAAACCTGTTAAATCTTCAGCCAAAATGCCAGAAACAAATAGCCCAATGGCAGCAAATAAACATATTTCCACACGAATCAGCTTAAAAAATCCTTTTAAAATGCTGATCATATCTTGTAACTTCTAAATGAGAATTTAAATTTAACTCTCAAAAAAATTGAAAGGAAAAAGAGAAAGAAAGAAAACTACTTGTAGGAAATTCCTAGTTTTTCACTTACACCATCAAGCATCTCTATAACCATTTTATCAAATGGAAATTCAGGATTCCAGTCCCATTCTTCTCGAGCTGCGCTGTCATCTAAACTTTGTGGCCAAGATCTAGCGATGGCATCTCTGAAATCAGGTTTGTAAGTCATTTCAAATTCAGGAATGTATTCCTTAATTGCGTTTGCTAACTCTTCTGGAGTGAAACTCATTCCGGTAACATTAAAGGAACGGTGTTTGAGTTTATCATCGGGAGCTTCTATTAAGTCAAAAGTTGATTTGAGACAATCACTCATCATCATGAAAGGTAGACGAACATCTTTCGACAAGAAACATTCGTATTTCTTGTTTTTAATCGCTTCAAAAACCGCCCAAATAGCAAAATCTGTCGTCCCACCTCCTGGTTCACTGGGTGCTAGCACTCCAGGATATCGTAAACTTCTGAAATTTAGACCATATTTTTTATTGTAATATTCACCCATGAGTTCAACATATACTTTTGAAATACCATAGATTGTTGTTGGTTGCATGATAGTATCATTTGGAGTATTCACCAATGGTGTTGTTGGTCCAAAAGCAGCGATTGATGATGGTGCAAACAACTGTTCTAGATTTAATTCACGTGTTGCCTCAAGCACATTATAGAATCCCTCAAAATTTATTTCATGTGCTAGCTGTGGGTTCTTCTCCCCTGTAGCTGATAAAACTGAAGCATTATGCAAAATAATATCAATATCATATTCAACCAATAAGTTTCTTAGTCCATAGTGATCTCTCACATCTAGTCTATGATAGATTACATCTAATTCTTTGAATGTAGGATTGATTTTCTTTCTTCCTGTAGCAACAACGTTTTCCTTTCCATAACGTTCTAGCATAGCTGGAATAAGATCCATCCCGATTTGTCCATATGAACCTGTAACAAAATATCTTTTCATTTTAGTTCACCTTATAAGATAAAAACAAACGAAAAATGAATTTTAAAAATCTATTGCAATGGTATTAGAAATTACTGTAAGAAAAATAAAAAGAAAAAAAAGAGAAGAAATTACTGAATGAGTTTCCTCTTTCTTCTAAGTGCTAGATAAACTGCTGCAGAAAGAGCTGCTAGAATAGGTATCAGAGTTATAGCACTGAATTCAGGTATAACAACTCCTTCCTCAATCTTCCACCAGCAATCTACTGTTTGAACAATTCCTGTGACGACGTCAGTAACTATGAAGTAAACATCATACCAACCTTCGTTTAGGAACACCCAATTGACATTGAAACTATACGTTGTCATCGACAGTACCAATTTCGTTATATTATGGGCTATCCAAGAGTCACTTCCTTGAACTATTTTTACTACAAGATTAAGATCTTTGTCTATTGAATAGAGATTACCTACACCAAATTGCATAATGTAGTTTACTCCTGTTTCTCCATAGTAAGCTTGTTCAATCCATATGTCTAACCAACCATCATCATGGATATACCATCGACATTCAGCTATCCAAACATTTCCTGTTTGTAGCTCTACTATTACAAAGTAGATATGGAATATTCCTGGATTCATGAATATATAACTCAGGTTCCACATGAGCAATTGATAAGAGAGTAAAACCAAGGTGTTTGAATACAGTATTACGATGCTGTAACCCGTGTCTATTCTTACTTCTATGTAAATGGGTACATCATAACTATAGTAACTTTGAGCGTAGAATGCCATCCACACTTCTTGGCCTACAACAGCATCATAGTCCTGAATTATCCAGACATCAATGAATCCTTCAAAGATACTCCATCGACAGTATTTAATCCATTGAGCACCTGTTGCATTATCTATTACAATCAAGGTTACAGTGTAAAAACCTGCGTATAGGAATGTATAAGGTAATGTGAATGTGTAGATACCATTAGCTGGAATTACCACCGTAGAATCAGTATAGACTAATACAGAATCCGTGCCATTACTTATCCAAACTTGAACTTCCAAATCCATTTCAATTGAGTAGTAGTTTACTATCCAAAATTCCATAAGGACTTCTTCGCCAACTGAAGCTTCCAAATCTTGGACAATCCAGAGATCAAGATATTCAGCATAGATCCACCACCAACAATATTCTATCCACACTATTCCCGTATCCAGTTCCGTTACAATTAGTATCACATCATAGTAACCTACCATTGCAAATACGTACCATAGTTCAAAGAAATAGAATCCAAGTGCATCTATAAGTACAATTTCATAGTACAGTTGAACATAGTCTACTCCATCGAAAATGAGCACTTCAACACCTATATTCTTCTCTGCTGAATAGAAATTATAGATCTCAAACATCATCCAAAGGTCTTGATATAGTAATCCATAGTATTCCTGGTAAATATAGAGTTCAAAATATTCCCAATAGACGTACCAATAACAGTAATCTACATATAGAATACCTGAGAATATATCGATAACAACTATTTTTACATCCCAATAATCAGCATAAAGGAACACCCAGTATACCGTAAAGTTATACACTTCTCCGGGAGCGATATCCGTCGTCTCTCCATATATCAGGATGCTATGCGTTGCATTAGTTATCCACACTTCAATAGCTATGTCTCGATCAACTGCATAATTACTCAAAACCCAACAATACATAATTGCCTCTTCGGAAACAAAAACTTCGTATTGTTGGTAAATCCAAACATCTATGAAACCGCCATAGATCCACCATCCTTCTAGACAATATTCTCTCCATGTAATATCAAATTCAGAAACAAAGACTTCTACATAGAGTTCCCAGAATCCTTCATAGATGAATGTATAGAAGATTTCGTCCATAAAGTAACTACCAGCATTTATTGACACGAGAACGTTGAAATATAACTCGATAGTATGTGTTCCATTTGTAATCCAAACAGAGACGTCAGCCTCAATATCGATAGCATAGTAATTGTATACCCAAATCTGTATTCTTTCTTCAACACCAATCCAAGCTTCATAGTTTTGCTCAATTATTATATCAATGAACCCTTCATAAACTTCCCAGTAGCAATAAGCATACCATTCTTTTTGTTCTACGATATCCATAACTTCTAGAATCACATCATGGTGTCCTACTACAGCAAAGGTCCAATAGACTATAATTATCAGCACATCATAAGCAGCTACCCACGTGGTTTCTACATGTATTGATACTGGGCCCGTACCATCATCAATTAATAATTCAATATACAATTCTTTAGCAATAGCATACCCATTGTAGATGTATATCTCTATTTTAATTTCTATTCCGACTTGAGCTTCGTATTCTTGATAAATAAATATTTCAAAATAACCATCAATAACTTCCCATTGACACTCAGTTGTAACTTCTTGTTGATGTGTTATATCCATCACTTTGAGATTAACTAAATGGAAACCTACTAATGTGAACACATGCGTTACATTAAAGACGTATTCCAAATAAGGAAATAGCGCTCTTGATTCTTGATAAATGAGGAAAACACTACCGTTATCATATTGAATCCATACTTCTATATCTACGTCAATTTCAATTCCATAAAGACTTAGCACATGACACTCTATAAATGCTAAATCATACACCGTTATCACAAAATCTTGTACAATCCATATTTCGATTGTATCTTCCGTTTGTTCCAATTCCACTTCATTTTGTGCCGGTTCAGTTGCTACTTGTTGAATTTCTTGATCAGAGGGATTTTGGTTATAATTTAATGCTTGTGCAGCTTGATTAGATCCCACAATCATCGAAAATGTCAAAAGTAGAATAATGAATGTTGTTTTCATTAATTTTCGTCTGTTCATATCAATACACACCCGTTCTGTGAGTACAACTTACTATATTGAAATGTTATATATATCTCTTTCCTCAAATCATGTAGAAACCGACAAAAATGATTTAAAGTTTAAAATTGACAATTTTAGAATATTGCTAGATACTGTGCATTTCTTCTGACACCCATCAATAATCATCTTAGCTAATCATCGTTCAATTTAAATAAAATTACAATCATTATCTTCTTTCTTCACTTTGTCTATTTAAAAAAAACTATAGAAAGTATTAAAAAAGCCTTTGAGAATTTCACATATCTGTGAAAACTCATGGACGTATAAGGTAGCTGGGAGATTGTAGATGCAGACTAGAAGTTCAAAGATATTATCTTTTGATAAGAGAGGTATTCCTTTAGTTGTGATAGGTTTACCTCAAGCTGGCAAAACTTCTTTAGTCAGACGTATCAAAACTGGAGAGTTTTTAGAAACCAAACCAACTCTAGGAATGCAATTTGAGACAGTAGAGGTAGGAGATGCTCGATTCGATCTTTTTGATCTGGGAGGGCATATTAGCTACAGACAGACAATTTGGGAAACGTATACAAAATTGGCATATGGAGTGATTTTCATCATTGATTCAGCTGACCCTGACCAATTTGATTTAGCTAAGGAAGAGTTCTGGAAAAGCATCAATCTCAAAGAATCAGCAGATGAATTTACTATTCTTTTCCTATGTAATAAGTCAGATTTAGAAGAAAGTGTTGATCTTGAAACAATCATCAATCATCTTGAACTCTTCAAACTTGCTGAAAAAGAAAATGCTTCCTACCAGTTTTTCAAAACCTCTATGAAAACCGGTAAAAATTTGGATGATGCCCTTCAATGGCTAGTAAATAATGCAGCTAAAATTGTCTCTAAAAGGAGTATTGATCCGCATATGTTCTTGTTAGCAGACATAGAAGGTTTCCCCATTTTAGAAATCGATAAAATGGGTATAGAAGAAGATCCATCATTATTAGCTGGCTTTTTGTCTGCAATTGAAAGTTTCAGTCAGCGTATTTTTGGTAAAACAGGAGTTCTACAATATCTGCAATCTGGTGATTACAAATATATCATTAAAACAGAGAACAAGTATATTTATTCTTTAATCATCCATGATAATGATAGTCAAGAGGAAGCTAGGAGACTATTAGATCTTATTAGTGAGCAAGTTCAAGACATGTCTGATTTTGCCATTCTAGAAAGTATTGTTGCTCAGATTCTCAAAATCGATCCTTCTGAGTACGTAATGAAAAAAGGTTTTATTTGAAGTCAAAAGGGAAAAATTAAAAATCGACTAATTAACTCTCTTCTTGAAAACTATGGTACAACACTTCTTTTATCCTGAAACCATTGCAATTGTTGGAGCTACAGCTGATCCAAAGAAATTTGGTAATGCTGTTACTGTTAATCTTGTTAATAATAAAGGTTTGAAGAGTGAATTATTTCCCATCAATCCTAAATCAGATGAGATATTAGGTTTAAAGAGCTATTCTTCAGTTCTAGATGTTCCAAAAGACATCGATTTAGCCATAATTCTTGTACCTTCAAAAGCTGTTCCTATCGTCGTTGATCAATGCATTGAGAAGAAAGTCAAAAGAATCATCATTGTCTCAGCTGGTTTCGGAGAAATCAATGAGGAAGGAAAAAAAATTCAAGAAGAAATGGCGAAGAAAGCAAATACAGCAGGCGTTAGGATCATCGGTCCCAATTGTGTTGGAATCATGAATGTCGACATCGGTATGAATGCTTCCTTTGTAATAACCCCTCCTCAAGGCAATGTTAGTATGGCAACTCAATCAGGAAGTTTTGGTGCTGCGTGTCTTTATGAGATGGAATGGCAAGGAATGGGTTTCTCAAAATTTGCTAATCTCGGGAATATGACTGATATCAATTTGACAGATTTAATCCGATACTTCAAAGATGATAAAGCAACAGAAGTGGTTTGTATTTATTTAGAAAATGTTGTTGATGGAAGAAAGTTCTATGAGACTCTTAAGGAAATAACTCAAGTCAAACCAACAATTATTCTGAAAGGTGGGAGAACTTCAGCAGGAGCTAGGGCTGCTTCAAGTCATACAGGTTCTATAGCAACAGATTATAGTTCCCTTAAAGCAGCAATAAAACAAGCTGGAGCTACTCTCTGCGAAAGTATGAATGATTACGTAACAGCTATCAAAGCATTTTCTTATTCTCCTCTTCCAGCTGGTAATCACGTAGGGTTGTTTACAAATAGCGGAGGTAGTGCTGTTCTCTTCAGTGACAACTTAGATGAATTCGGTTTGGAATTAGCAGAATTTAGTGAGGAATTTAAAGAAAAGATTAATCCCTTTGTTATACCTCTTGTAAAGAAAGTTAATCCTTTAGATATGATAGCTGGAGCGAGAGGAGAAGAATTTTATCAAATAGCTAAAGCTATGTTTGAAGATCCTAATATTGACATCGTTATCCCTTGTGCGGTAATTCCCACATTCTTAGAGATGCAACCTGATGAACACTATAAAGCTGTAATTAGTGCTTGGAACGACACAGGTAGAAAGAAACCTATCTTACCAATTTTCATGAGTGGGAAGCTAATGGAACCCATAAAGAAAATTGCAGCAGAAGAAAATGCCCCAATTTTTATGTCTCCAAAAGAAGCAGCATTCGCAGCTAAAGTGTTAATAGACAGAATGAAAAAATTTCAGAAGTAAGATTCAAGGATTAATTCCTTTACCTTCTCAGCATCCTCAATATATCTGGGGTTGAGTTCGATTCTTTTTTCCATAAAGGAATCCAAATCTTTTTCTCCCTTTATATAACCTCTCTCCATGAGTTTCAGTGTAGAAAGTAAAAGAGTTATGCTTACCCTATCCCTTAAGCACTTGTGAATTAAAGGGATAGACTTCTCAAAAACTCTGTTATTGCGAATATTGTCGGGAGTAACCATTATATAATATTAGAGCTATAATTATTTAAAGATGTGTCACACGGCTTGAATACTGCTTTTAAACTCAAAACAAGGAATTTTTCTCATCTTGCAACCTAAGATTAAGGAAGACTACTATTTTGATTTCCTCTTCTTTTGTCAAGTATTCTTGAACCTAAGATGTAAAACACTGCAAATGTACAAGCAAAGAGAAAAGCTATTATGCCCCAAATAAAAGTAGGCCAATCTCCATAAGCTTTTTCAATTGCTAGAAAAGCGAAAGTTAGAGATATAGTAATAATTATGGTTCCCAATGTTGCATATGATGAAAGGATTAAAACATCTCTTTTTGCTTCTTTATTACTCAGTTTGAACTACCTCTGGTTCTTCTTCACCTGCTAGTCTTTCTCCAAACTTCAATTGGTCACCTAATGGTTTAGAAATCAGCTTTGGCTTTCGTAATTTAAGAATTGTTTTTGCACCTATAAATGAAATGCCTAAATCAAAAAGAACAGCTACAATCCAAAAGGCAATATTGTTTGTATAAGCTGCTAGAATAAGTATCGAGATTACCATGACTAAAAGCAGAAAACTTAGTGTGGGGATGAGTAAAGGATGATGTTGAGGTTTTACTTTGAGCATAATAATCAGCTATTTTGGTTCTGAGGATTCCATAGATCGGGTTTTCTGTAATTCTTGTATTTCCATTTTCTCTTTATGCATTATTAAGGATATCAATTTTACACTAATATAAGTTAAAATGATGAAGAAGAGCCAACCAAAAAGAATCCAGAGAGAGTATTTCCCTAATTCATTCCACTTGCCCATAAAACCAATCAGAGAAACAAAGATGAGAATAGATCCTAACAAAAGAACAATACTTATCAAGATAATCTTTCCCACTAGGGATTGCTTTCTAAACCTAATCATATCAGCCCATGATTTTTCAGGCTGTTTCTTAGAGGAACTCATTGAGATAAT
>JAUWJS010000159.1 GCA_030607575.1 Candidatus Heimdallarchaeota archaeon
TTGTTACTGTTCGCTGGATATAGCCTCGAGGATCACCATGAAGTTGGTGCATAGCTACAATCCTTCAATGTATATCCTGCACTGGCTTATTTAAACACCAAAAAATGTACAAAAAACATCTTATAACAATCTGTATTGCACTAGCTGGAACTGTAGGATTAATTGTAATAAAGTACATGAATTTGGAAAAGATTGCTCAACTCCGCGAAGAAGAAATGATAGCAATCTTGGAACAGAAAGAGAAAGAAAGTGTAGAATTTGAGAAAATAGCTGATTTCGACGAACAAGCAAAGCTCACCTTTGATGAGATTATGGGTGAGGAAGGAACTCCTTCCCCCAAACCATCTCTAGATTGAAATCGAATATTGTTCTCACTTTCTCTTTTTCTTTTTGAATTATTAAAAAAATAGAAAAAAATAGTATGGAAGAGATTTTATTTTTATGCTCTCTCTGGTTGTTGTTTCAGTCCAAGCTTTTCTGCATATCCATCCATATCTAGAAAACCATGCCCACTTATGTTGAAAAGAATAGTTTTCTTCTCATTATTTTCTTTGCATTTAATAGCTTCATCTATTGCACAGGCAACACTATAGGCTGATTCAGGTGCAGGTAAGAATCCTTCAGCTTGAACAAATTCTTTAGCCCTTTGGAAGATGTGTTTTTCATCAACGGGATATGCAATTGTGTCAATATATCCAAGATGTCTCAAAAGACTAATAATCGGGGAACTTCCGTGATACCTAAGCCCATCGCCCAATATTGGGACCATAGTTACTTGATGACCAAGAGTATACATTTTCAACATTGGTGTCATCTCAGCATAATCAGCAAAGTCATACTTGTACTCTCCTTGTAAGTTTGCAGCTGCTTCACTTTGTGCAGCGATAAACTGAATATCTGCGTTCTTTTTCAGTACATCCTGCATCCAAGGTAAGGCAATTCCTCCAAAGTTACTTCCTCCACCTAGGCATGAAATAACTACATCTGGGTATTCTCCAGCTATTTCCATCTGTTTTTTGGTCTCTAAACCTATAATTGATTGATGTAACATTACATGATTCAAAACAGAACCAAGACAATAAACAGCTTTGGGATCTTTTTTAGCGTCTTCTAATCCTTCAGAGATAGCTATGCCTAGTGATCCATTATGGTCAGGATTTTCAGCATATAATTTCTTACCTAACTCTGTTTGTTGGCTTGGAGATGCATATACATCAGCTCCAAACATTTGCATGAAGTTCAATCTATGAGGTTTCCATCTATAAACAGCTCTGACCCAAAAAACAGTACAATCTAGTCCAACTAAACTAGATGCATAAGCTAGGGCATTACCCCATTGGCCAGCTCCTGTTTCTGTTGTAAGGCGCTCAAATCCTTGTTCTTTTGCATAATAAGCTTGCGCAAGGGCGGTATTTACTTTGTGACTACCTGGTGGACTGTAAAATTCTGATTTGTAAAATAGTTTTGCGGGAGTGCCCAGTTTCTTTTCTAGATTCTTGGCTCTGAAAAGTGCTCGAGGTCTTCCTGCGGCTAAGTATAACTCCTGAATTCCTTCAGGAATAGGGATCCATCTCTCTCCAGACATCTCTTGTTTTAGACATTCTCCAACCAGAAGATTGGGAAGATCACCAACTCGAGAATATCCTTCAGGTGGATCCATCGGGGGTGGTAAAGGTTCAGGTAAATCAGGAATGATATTATACCACTTATCAGGCAGTTCATCAGCTTTTAGAATAATAGCTCTATCATCTGTCATTTTCTTAACCTTGTTTTTAATAAAATTAGTTCTAATACGTTAAATTATAAACCTTCCGCAGAAATTTAAAAAAGGAAAAATGTGAGGTCTTTCAAAAAACAATCATTTTTTATAAGAGCTAAATGAATAAGTTCGTCTGTGACATTCGATACAAGAGAGAGCAAACAAACTCTTGAAGGATTTGTAAAAGAATTAGAGCCGATATTGAATCAAAATGAAGATCACAGGTTTTTCTTACAGACAATTAAAATGGGTATTGAAGTTTCAAAAGCTGTTATGAAATGGTCAAACAATGTGATTACAGAACTTGAAGATAAGTGATGATCTATTTTAACTTTTTAATTATCCCGCAATAACCGCAATTTGGACAAAACTGGTATGTTTTTCCAAAGCTATTCTTACACATAGGACAGTAAGCAGCAGCTGTTTCGTCAACTTTAACGCCAGCTTTTTGTTGTCTATTTAAATTAGACGCAGAAGCTGTTGTTGGAGTATTTTCTTGTTCATGCAAGACTGAATGTATTTCAGCTAGTTTCTTCTTTTTGACGTTTAGACTAATTGAAAGATAAAGAATGATTAGTAAACCGACAATGGAATAGAAAAGAAAATCTAACCAATCAATCTTTTCAGATAGAGGAATTAGAATTCCAAGGATAATTCCACCTATGAGAATCATGCAAATTAATAAGATAATTTTTAGGAGTTCGGATTTTAAAGGGTTATTCTGAAAAGATTGAAGCATTGATTAAATCAAACAATGAACACTTAAGAAACTTATTCTAATTCTACAAAAAATATATAAGTTCTCAAATCTATGTTTAATAGTTGATAATTTGAAAAATCAGAAACTTCTATTCACTCTAGTTATCTGTTTAATTATCAGTCCATTTTTCACAACTTCTAGTTCTACTGAGGAAACAGATGTATATGAATTGTTTTCAGTAAGCTTAATGTCTCCAAATATAGGTAGAAGTTCACCTTGGGGTATGCTAATGGAACATCAACTACCAAAAATTGGAATTGGAGTTGATTTTCATAGTACCACTTATTGGCCAAACATTGCATCTAGAACGTGGGATTATCCTCTGATTGAGTATGATTATATCCCTACCTATGACGAAGGAGGTTTTGATATACTATTTAATAGAATCTTATGGAGTTTAGATCCGGATATTAAAGGAATGTTTGATTCTGCCAGTATTGTTCCATGGGATATGAATTTCTACCAGTATAGTAATCCGTTATATGATGCAAAACTTCAGAAATATTTAGTTGAATTGAATCCAACTCTTAAAACAGAATATTTCCAGCAAATGCAAAGTATTCTATATGAAGATTTACCAGCTATAAGTGTTCTTTATGGAAATATACTGTTTGGAGTAGCTGGTACAGTAACTGGTGTAGACTGGGATTTAGTTTATGACTCATCACAGAGACCAGAGCTTTGGAACAATACTGATGACCAAAGTCTTGTTTACTCAGTGGGAAGTTACTTAAAGGCTCCAAATATGTTTTTACTTGGACAAAATAAGATGTGGGATTACACTGATGCTCAATGGATGAATGCGGTTTATGGAAGATTATTTCAAAGAACACAAACTACAAAATACTGGGAGTCAGAAATAGCTTTAGATTACACTATTAGCTCAGATTTGCTAAATTATACAGTTTTTATAGATCCAAATGCTAAATTTTCAGATGGAGAACCTGTTTTAGCTGAAGATGTAGAATATTCATTCGAATTACATCTAACACCTAGTGTTAATTCAACAAAGTATGATGAATTGAAGAATTGGTTTAGTACCAATGATTCTATTGAAGTAATAGATACTCATACAATTAATTTCAATTTCTCTAGTTTCTGTTATAATCCACTTAATGTGCTTTCAGAAGGTATTATTGATAAAAGTGAAGTGGAGTCTTTAGTATCTGCCTTTGATTACTCAATTTTCACAGAGGTTCCATTAACTGGAAATGTTACAGATAGTTTAGTAAAATCTTGCGGACCATTCACGTTGGATTCGTATGAACCAATGAACAACAATACTGTGAAAATGCTTCCAAATATATTTTGGAACAATCTGACTAGTTCAGGAGGAAATAATCCTTATCTGTTAGAACTCAATCACACAGGTCTTCCATACAAAGACGCTGCTGTAACTGCAATGGAAATGGGGCTTGTAGATATAATAGGTCCTTTTTATTGGTCTGCAAAAACTGATTATCAAGATAAACCACAAATGCATTATGTATTAGCTAAAACAGGTTATCAAACAGATATTTCAATCAACATGAAGCATCCTATCATGGGAACTGGGGAGTTGACTCCAAACGGAACTTCAGAAGCTGCAAAATACATTCGAAAAGCTATCAGTCATGTTGTTCCCAAAAACATCATTATAGAACATTCATTTGAAGGATTTGCTGTTGAGGGAACATCACCAATTGCCGATTCTTGTATAGGATATAATGAATCTATGGAACCTTATACTTATGATTTAGAGTTAGCAATTGATTATATTGAACAAGCTGGGTTTCAAGTAAGAAAAACACCAACAAAAACAAATTTCATTCAACTTCTAACAATGGTAATTGGGTTAACAACAATTATTGGAATAAGAAAAAGAAGAAGATAGAATCTGACTAGTATTTAGAGAGGAATTCTCTCTTCTTGATTTCCTCTAAAATCTTGACTTTAATTCTGATAGCCAACATTTATAAATTTATTTCACCAATTAAATAGTTGAAGGAAATGAAGAGTCGAAAGTATCTTTCAATTTTTGTAATTTGTTTAATAGCGCTTCCCCTTTTAGCTAATCTAAGTATGACACAGGAAACAGATGAAGTAAACATAGTTTTTTCTATAAATTTCCTTTCACCCAACGATTCACCTGCTAGATGTGGTCATTGGTCAATGTTGATGGAAAATACTTTACCTAAAA